>CAZAIL010000084.1:0-9707 GCA_964485155.1 uncultured Flavobacterium sp. | reverse complement strand
AATTACAATTTCAATTAAAATATTTTTATTTAGAATTTTTATTAAATTTTCCGATAAGAAAAACAAGTCATTTTGGTCAACTAAAATTTGTAGAGAATATTTTGATTTTATGAGCTGATTATTTATTTCAGAAATAATATCATATGTTGGGTAAAACTTGAACAATTTTTATTAATTTTAGGTGGTATGTTTGACAAATATAAATAAATACCTAAAATAGAAACAAATAAGTATGATAAAAATCCCTCTAAACCCTTTTGTCGGTCTAAAACCATATGCTGAAAATCAAAATAATAGCTATTTTGGAAGAGAACAAGAAGTTGAAAATGTATTAGATATTCTCCAAAAAAATAAATTTGTTACCTTTTCAGGTGCTTCAGGGTCTGGGAAAACCTCTTTGATTAATGCGGGTTTAATACCTAGACTTAAAAAAGGCTTTGTAGGCCAGGCAGGGAAAGATTGGGCTATAGCATCTTTTAGGCCAGGGATTGACCCTTTAGTAAACCTCTCATATGCCTTAACCGCAAGAGAAGTTCTTAAAGACGATTTAAAATCGAACACTACAGACCGAAAGTATTATTCAGAAATTATATCAAATTTTGGTTCTCTTGGTATTGTAGAAATATATAAACGGTCAGAAATATTTGGTAAAAAAAATCTTTTAATTATTATAGACCAGTTAGAAGACCTATATAAATACAATCGGTATTTTGACTATGCTTTAAGTGAGGAAGACAATGTTTTAATGGATTTAATATATAGAACTGTTACTTTTAAAAATACGGCTATCTATTTCTTAATATGTATTGAAACTCCCTATTTAACCAAACTTACATCCTATAATAAACTTCAGGAAATAATCAGTAAGTCGCAATATTCTATTCAAAATATCGATCATAAAGGAATTCATCAAATCCTAAAAGACACATTTTACAAGAAAAACATTCAATTTAACTCTAAAGTTATTGATTTATTTAATGAAACATTAAAAGAAGAAATATGCTATTTACCGAACCTACAGTTTTTACTATATAAGTTATATGAAAAATTTGTTGTTAACGAGAATGAAAAAACAATCATAGGTCTAGATGATATTGATACTTTTGGTGGGATTAAGCAATCTATTGAAAAAGATTTTGAGAATTTATATGTTTTGTCTAGTAAACTAGAACAAAACAGAATGGCTAATTTTTTTAAGTCAATTTTAGATACTCAAAACCTATCTAGTAAAGTTCAATATGAGACCATTTTAAAAATATCTGAACATATAAATATTTCGCAATCAGATCTATCAAGAGAAATAAGATTATTAAAAAAAACCTTCTTTGACTTTTTTGATGTTTTTGAACCTTCAATATCTGGAATTCCAATTGCAGAAAACAAACCTTTTGATTCTAAGAATATTATTAGTTTAAAATATACTAAATTTTTAAACTGGGAAAGACATTCAGAGTGGCTTGAGGAAGAAAAAAACAATTTTGAAGATTTTAAAGCTTTCTCAGAAGATGCAATTAAAAAAAATAACAACAAGGTAGATTTTTTAAAAACTCCAGAATTAGAAAGCGCTATCGCATGGCGAGACAATTCAACCAGTAATAAGAATTGGGCAAAAAAATACAATCTAGATTTTGATCAAACAATAAATTTCATTAATGATAGTGAACAAGATGATTTAAGAATAAAAAAAGAAAAATCAGACCAATTAGCCAGAGAGCGTAATAAGGATCGTAAGGCAACAAAAATAGCATTTACACTTGCAGGTTTTGCATTAATTGGACTTTTAATCGCTTATATTAGCTATAAAACTGCAGATGAGCAAAGAAAAATTGCAAATGAAAAAGAGGTTGAAGCTAGAGAGGCTGAAGATTTTGCCAAAAAAGAGGGGCTAACAGCTAGAAAGGCTGAAGCTAGAGCTAAATTCGAAAAACAAATAGCTAAAGATGCTGAAGCTAAGGCCGAAAATGAAGGGCGAAAAGCTAAAAAGGCTGAAGCTAGAGCTAAATTCGAAAAACAAATAGCTATAGATCTTAAAATTAAAGCTAATGCGGCAAAATTAGATGCTCAAGAAAAAGAACAAGAAGCAAAGAAAGAAAAAGGAAAAGCTCAAAAAGAATCTGAAAAAAACAGAACTCTCAAAGAGCTTATAGAGCTTAATTCTGATTTTAAGGATTTAGTAATTAGCTTATCTTCAGCAGAGCAAGAAAATAAAAATGAGGAGATTAGAGATCTTATAGATTCGTCAATTGTAAAACAAAAAAGGTTTAATAAACTCAAAAAACATGATCTTATAGATGCTGAAGAAATTAAAGGGGATGAAAGTATTTTAAAATTAAATCAAAAAATCTTAACAATTTTAAAAGGGGCTAATTCTTATGGAAAAACAGATATGCTGTTAACTAAAAACAAAAAAAATTATTCTATCAGAAGTTTTGACATACTAAACAATAAGAAAATTGCATATGCAGGAGACAAAGGTGTGATTAATTTCTATGATTTGGATAAATCAAAACAACAACAAAACACTAGTATAGCTATTGTAGAAAATTATTCTAACATTGAAGATAGAATTAGAAACCTTGTTTATGTTCATGATAGTATCCTTGTTGCTATTACATTTTCAAAAAAAGTATTTAAAATTAATCCTAAAAAAGATTCGGTCCTAACACTTAAACCATTTTATAAAATCTCTGAATACAAAAACGATATTCTTGACATTTTCATTGATACCATCAATAATAAACAATTCCTTATCACCACAGACTATATAATTACATTCAATAATTATAATTTGCCAACTAAAAATTTAAAATACAAAAACATTAAGGCAACTTATTACAGAGATTCAAAACTCTTTATTGTTTCAAATAATAAAGTCTTTGTCATTAATGAAAACGGAAATAGTGAAGAAATTTTACTAGATAATAACCTTAGTGATGTGAAAGGAGTAGATAAAATATACGTGACAAAAAACTATTTATTTTTAGGAAATAAGAATGGAAATGTTTTTTGGTATGATTATAAATATGATAACGTTAAAAATTCAAAAACTCAAAAATTCCGTTATAAATTCGAAGACCATAGTTCAAGTATCACTAGTATGTTTCTAGAGGAAGATAAAAATCTTTTATTTACAGCAAGTTTAGATAATAAAATATTTAGATACAATATTGACTATGCATCAGAATTCATTAGAAATTCTAAAGCTAATTTTGTTGGACACGAAAAATGGATATGGGATATGAATACCTATACCGATAAAACCAATCAAAAGTTTTTAATTACGGCGGATGAACAAGGTAATTTACTAACTTGGTATATAGACCCAGAAGATTTTTTAGAAAACATTAAATCACTTTATGAAAAAAAGTATTTAAAAAAATAAAGTTTTATGAAAATTTTATTCATATCAAGTTCTTTTTTAAATGATTTAATTACCCTAAATATTATTTATACAAATTTAATGAGATTGTATAAAAAAGAAGAGGTGACAATTGACCTAATTTTTACTGAAAAACGATCGCACTCAAATATTTTTTTCTCAAAAAACATTTTTGAAGAAGATCACGTATTCTCCATTTCAAAACAATTCTTGAATGGGATTAATGCACTTAAAAAAAAAGAGCATACTTATATCATAAAAATTGGAACGAACTTTAAATCAGAGTTTATTTATAACTTCTTTAAATCTCAAAAAAAAGTTAGGACATCATTTAAATTGGTAAATATATTTAAATCTGAAAAACAATATATCGAAGAATATGTCGCATCAAAATGTAGTGCAATTTTTAATAAACTAAAAGAATTTGAAGGTTCCCAAACCCTAAATCCCGAAATAATTCTTGATAAAAATGTTTACATAAAAACGCATGAAATGGTGAATTGGTTCTTAAAAAGTTCTAACAAATTTTCCCTGACTAATTATAGGTTTTGTTTGTTATATTTCAAATCAGCAAAAGAAACAAACAATGAGCAAATTTTTGATCTTATCACTGCGCTATTAGAAAAGAACATATTCATAATCCCTATATTTTATGATTCAGTAGTACCTTTAGAAAATTACTCAAAAAAAACAGCCAGTAACAAACAAAATTTATTAGTACGTAATTTTATGCAAAATAATGATAACAATCATTTATATTTGTTTTTAAAATATTCAAAATTTGTAATTACGAACGACCCTTGTCTTAAAATAGCCTGTAATCAAACTCAAAAAAAAGTATTATTTTATGATTTTGAGGATCAAAAGCAATTTTCAAAAGAAGATTTTTTACTAGAATTAAAATTTAATTAATTATCTATATTATGGCTAAATGTGTGTGTAGTGGGGCTAAAATTAAATGTTCATTTGGTGCAGGACCAAAATCTATGGTAGTACTCCCTTTAAATAGAACGCTTACAGCAAATACAAAACCAATTGCAAATATTTTAGATATCATCCCATTTGTTAATATTCCAGCATTTGGGCAATGTAAGTCTCCTGCAAACCCTATGAACTGGAAAATGGCTGGCCCTGTTCCTGTATTTGTTCCCTCTTCATGTATTCCAATACCTGTAAGTCCTTGGTCTCCAGGGGCAAAAAAAACAAAGCTGGGCAAACAACCTGTTGTGCTTGAGAATAGTAAAACTATGTGTGTTTGGGCAGGTTCTATAACGGTAACGGATCCAGGACAAAAAAAGATAGACTGTAACTAATTCTTATTTTCTAAATCTTTTTAAAAATGGTAACTATTTAATATTATTAATAAACATAATTTTGAAATATTTTAATCCTAAAATTAGTCATACTTTTAACTGACAAAATTTTGAAATTACACAGTTTATTAAATTTATCATTATATATTGAACACATACGCATCAGAGGGAAAAGAAAAGAAAAGTACCACTTCTTATCATAGAAGTAATCAAGATGGTGCATTTCAATCTGAAGATACTAGGTCTGAAGCTATTCAAATGCAACACATACAGGAATTAGCCAATAGTAGCCTTCAATCTCTAGAAATTTTTCAACTTCAGGCGATGGCAGATAATTTTATTATCCAGAGAAAACCCGGCGATCAAGAACGAAAAAATAATAGTTCTAGATTTAAAGAAAGTTGGTCAGAAGAAGAAGAAGCTTTTGTTTGGATTAAAGGGAACCAAAAATTTAAGCGTAAAAATTCCGATGAAACTAGTGATAAGTTACCTGAAAACCTGTCGACTGATGAAAAAGAAGAAGTTCTAAATGGCACCCTGACTAATTTTTCTTTTGATTCTGATTCTGATGTATCTGACTTAAAATTAGAGACTATAGATCTTATAGACTCACGACAAATAACTCAGCTGAATCCTAAAGGCGATAAAATTAGAACTTTTTTACAAGATGAATGTAATCAAAGTTGGCACATAGCAACAAAAGAATTAAATAAAGATAGCACAACAGCTGATTCAACAAAAAAAGATAACCGCCGAAATATGTTGCGTAAAATATGGGAATATAGACAATGGCACCACAACTTTATTCTAAATAAAACTCAAATAGCTCTTGGCGGCGATAGACTAACAGAATGGGCAGCAGCAGGAAGCACCACACTAACCTCAGATATTGATGTTAATTTAAAAGGAACAGATACTGAAGCTGCAGTTCAAAAATTTAATAAAATCTTTATTGATGATGGTTGGGACTATGAAGCAGGAATTGTCTATGATGTTAATGTTTATGCGCTAGACTTTATGCACAAGGAAGCAACTTTTGGTAAAGGAATGGTTGATAAAAAATCTCAAGGAATCATTGACGTTACCAAAGATATACATGGAAACGTGTTGACGAAAAAAGATACTGTAAAAGATAAAAAAATTATTGATAATACCACTTCTAAGACAGGCATAGTTGCAAAAGAAGGAGCAAGAAAAGGAAGAGCCGAGGGCGGGTTTGATGGTTCTAATGAAAATATTATTGAAGCAGATAAAATAGACCAAGATATTTGGACACATGTTAAAACTAGATTATACATGTCTAAGTCTGAATGGGATTTACATGCTACGACTATTGGTTTAGATCCTGCTACTAAAACTAAGATAGAAGAGCGCTTTGAAAACTACTCTAAGACATTACAAGATAGAATGCTTGAAGATTCTCCGTCTACAACAGTTGAAGTAGAGGAGGGGAATGCTGTTTTGGCTGTTGAGGCTTTAAAATCTTTTTCCAAAAAAGCTACAGCCAATGAACAAGAGATGGATGAGGATATCTTAGAGGCTAAATCTTCAAATTTAATGATGGCTTCAAGTAATCGAATCTATGAGGAAAAATTAGTTATTATAAATGCTCTCCGTCAAATACTAAAAGGCCAAGTTAAACAATATGATGGTATCCTAAATAGTAATCGTATACCTCTAACAGATCCACTTCAACAAGAACTTGATCTAATTAATCTAGACATTGAATCAAACTTACAATTATTACGAAATATGCTAGCAGAAGCAGCATTATTTTCCAACGAAGCCTATATAACCGATGGAGCAGTGAATCATGCTGTTGTTGGAACACAAGTAGGGATGGCCGTAAAACTAAAAAATTCTGAATCTAAAAATGCAGTTGTAGAAAATTTAGCAGATTCTCTAAAAGAAATAAGCCGACATGGAGACACTATTGGTGAGGCTGCCTTTAAATCAGGCAAGTACTTATTCCGTATGGCTGATGCAGCATTGAATATGGGATTTACTGAGTTAAGTATAAAAGATATATATAATAGTGCCGTAGAAATATCTAGTACAATTAAAGGGGATAGTAAATTATCTGGAGAAGAACAAAAAACAGCCAGTGCCGCAGCAATACAAAAAATACCTGGATGGGAAGACGTTAATAAAGCAGATGATTTAAAAGCCAAAGTTAAAGAAGTTGCACAAAAAGCTATTATTTGGTACACTAAAAAAGACGCTGCCTTTAGTGGTCAAGATAGCAATGCTGTTGGAACAAATAAACCATAAAAGAAGTAGTTTATTTAATATTAAAAATTTAAAGATAAGATATTAAACGAATTATTAAATAACATTAATAAAAAGAGATTTGAAACAAAATATTATTCTTAGAAACCTCCCCAAAGAAAAAATTCAAATAGATATTTGGCCTTTTAAAATTCAAGGTGGTTTTAGAGGTTTTCAACAAGTACCAAATGGCTTACATTATATTGCAGTTTTATTTCACAACATATATCCTGGTTTTTGGTGTTTTGTAGAAGGTGCTACTGTTGTTAAAGCGTTTAACTCAGAAAAATCTCAATTTATTGATGCAGATAATGAAACCACTACTACTTATCAAGCACAAGCAGATAGCGGGGCTATGAATAAAGACCTGATTGTTTTCCCAAAAGCCGCAGAGCTACAGTGGCACAGATTAACATCTCATATTAGCCCTAAGAATTATGACCAAATTGTAAGTTTAACACCTTCTTCACTCTCAACAAATATAAATGATAAAGAAGTTATAGCTGCCTACCAAATGGCTTTCTTAAAGGTAATCGTTTGCCAACCAGAATTGTTAGAACCATATAAAATGCAACTATGGAAAGAGTGGATTCAAGCTTTTTATCAAGCAAATCAAACAACAATTCAAAATAGGATTACTTTGTTTTCTATAATCATAGATTTATTGATACTTCATCAAGAATTGATGCCAAAGGCATATGATTCAGAATTAGTTTTTATAAAAAAAGAAGCCAAAAGATTTATACAGAAACTTGAAACAATTGACAATTCTTTGCTATCACAAAAAGCAAAACAATATCAGTTTTTTATTCATTAAAGAATATTAAGTTCTGAATCGTTAATTGAAATCATTTGTAATGACGTGGTTATAAATAGTTCAACATTTTTAAAACTACCTATTGGTTTTTTATGAATCAGATTAGATTTATAAGAAATAAAGTAATCACCATCTGTTTCTGCAAAAAAAAGAGATCCAATAATTGATTTAACATTTAACTTTTCAATTATTTTATGTTGTATGACATGGCTCATTTGAGCTTTTCAAACCAGTAAGTATATGCTTCAATCTATTTGATTTAAGTATTCATGTCATTTGAATGGGATCCACTAATTCACAACTCAAAGGGGGGTATAAATTTCCGTAGAGGGGTCATACTTAGTCATCTTCTTTGTTGAGGTATCATAGAACCACCAATATCCTGATTTTTCTTTCGACCAACGTTTCATATTTGGGTCTGTGGTTTCTTCCCATTCTCCCTTGAGGCCTAAGAATTTATTTTTCGCTACGTCTATTGTTTCATCTACCCGAGATTGTTTTGTGGCTGCACGAACGACTTCATGTAATGATTTACTTGTCGCACTTGGATCTGAATTCTGCAGCCCCATTTCTACAGCGCCTCCGAGCCCTTCCTGAACAAGTCCATAGCCCATATCTGATGAGGCTTCTCCTCCTTGACCTGCCCATTGATGAAGATCGACAGTTCCATCATTGGCGAGTTCAATCCCAGCGTCATTAGACGCAACTGCGGAAGCATCTAATTCATCAAGGGCACCTGTTGCTGCTCCTATCAGCGTTCCTGTTAGCATGTTCAAACCCCTTTGCCCTAGTGATGTCTTATTTGCCCCCGTTGCTTCATCATAGCTATAATCAGCAGCCTCCTTAGATACGGCACCCATGGCGCCACTTGAGAATGCTTCTGCGGCAATGCTACCCCCGCCTTCTCCCGCTAACGCTCCAATAGCGTCTCCACCGACTCCGATTAAAGGTGCTAAACCACCTGAAATTGCACCGAGTAAAACATCTTTTCCTGTTTCATGTAAAGCATCTTTTTGGCTTGATTTTCCATTTCTACCCATAAATCCTTCGGATGAAGCAAGTTCTCGCTCTCGTCCTGCCGCAACAAGGTCTGTCCCTTTTTCACCCGTATTCCATGTCATTCCCGCTGCTCCCCCTGCCATCGCTCCTCCTATCGCTCCTCCTGCCATTGCTGTTCCTATCGCTCCTGGACCAAGCGGTGCACCGGCTGCAGCTCCTGCGGCTGCCCCTCCTAGTCCACCCAAGGTTTTTGCACCTCCTTTATAAAGCCCTTTTTTAATTTTATTCCATGGCTTTGAGCGCTTTTTTTGGTCTTTTTGGGCCTTAGCTGCTCTTTCTTTCCTGTTGTCAGACTTTGCCCCAACTGAGGTAATTAGTGCATTTATCGCAGCCGTTTTTTCCTTAGAATCCATGTTTGAATCCTCAATATTCTTGAAGGCGTTACTCTGTTTTGAAGGAATGGCTAAACCGTGAGAGTCCCTGGGTAATTCTATAGTGCCGTCCTGATGTTTTGCAAAATGTTTTGCTTCTTTCAGCTGTTCATCAGAAATACCCTTAACCATTTGAATAGGATAATTTCCTTTATTCTTTATTTCAAGAGCTGAAGAATTGTTTTTACTGATTCGTTGTAAAGCTTTCGCTCCCATACTATCAGCCTCTCTTTCTAAAGTTGCGCTGTCATTAACTGCTATGCCGTTAACAGAAGTTGTTGGCTTTACTCTGTCTTGTGCTTGTTGCACTACGTGGCCTAATTCATGAGGTAAATGTTTTTCTTGGCCAGAAGCTAAATGAATATTTGAGCCCTGGGCATAGGCATGCGCTTGAACTGCTGCTGGTTTATCTGAATTTCGATGTACTTTTACATGGTCTAAAGACATTCCAGAAAGATTTTCCATTCCCGATTTTAGATTATCTGGAAGTCCGGTATTAT
>CAZAIL010000083.1:6341-9790 GCA_964485155.1 uncultured Flavobacterium sp. | reverse complement strand
CGAAGTCTAGAAATGGGCGCTGCTTCTATGGCGGCGTTATACTACTTATTGGACAATAATTAGGAGTAACGACACAAGGGTATACTTTATGACATACGATAACGCATAATCACACAATATCCAAGAGATAATTAATTGAGGCGGGGTTTTGATGAGAAAAACCGTTGTACCTTCACGATAACTTAAGAGTAGCTTAGGTTTATTGGTTTGGTTAAACCCCGTCTTCGGACGGGGTTTTTTTATGTTTAAAATCTAATCACGCAATGTGAAGACACGTGAAATGTTGAAGCCAAGAAATAAACCACCGTTCAAAGCATTGTAACTGTTTCGTGACAACCAATAGGGTGTGCTCATGGCCCTAGTATTAGAAAGGTGAAACTGGAAAACATGGCCACCGGTCTCAATATCAATCCCTACGCCAAACGGCACTGTAAAAACGCTGCCATCGCTATAAGACTTATTGCCTATCAGAGAATACTCTCCAGTTAAAGCCATTCTCTTAGTTAGCTTATACCGTGCTCCAAGCGTGGCGTTATACGTTGAGTTAGGATCTTCCACTGCCGGCACTAGATTCCAGTGAACGAGTGATGGGGAGAACAGAGTGCTTAACTTGGAATTCCACTTTCTTGTGAATATTGCTTGGTGGTGATAGGATAACCTGTCATAGGCTAAGTGGTCGACACCATCTGTGTAGCGCGCTCCTCTATAGTTCACAGAAGAGAGAAGAGTTAGGCTTATCGGCATTGGACTTGGCCCACTGGACTGGCGAAGTGTGCGGAATTTAACAAAGGAGTCAACAACCTTAAAAACTGATGAGCGGCCTATACCTATGTTCAGACGGTCTGTTACACCGTAGTCTAGTTGCATGCGGATTTGAGCATTGTCTAATCCTAGAAAATTATACAAATAGTCTTCTCCAAAACTGCCGAACCTATGCGCAATTATATATTGAAGTACACCAGCACCTGGGGTTTCGTTTGTAGCGGAGTTAACTAACTGCGTTGCCTTAAACGTCGCGTATGCGTACTCTTTATTTTGCTTTACCTCTAGTAGGTCGAAAACATCGCCTTGGGCAAAACCTAATGGGCTAATAAACAAACACAGGGTGATGGCTAAATACTTCATTAGGGTCTTTTTTTCATCATACAATTCACTGTTATGGTCGCGTACGGATCAATTTTATTAGAAACAGCCTTGGGAACAGAAACGTTGTAATCTGACAGGCTTACTTTAAATGTGCTTTTAAATCTAATTCCATTCTTAACCTCCGTCAGGACAGCGGGTACTCGAATAGATTTAGTCACGCCGTGCATGGTGAGTTCGCCTTTTGTGAAGCCGTCCTTATAAAACCCTTTAAATGAAGCTTTTGGATATTTTTCGCTTTCTACATAGTTCTCATTGAAATGCTCTTGCATTAAGGCGCGCTTAAAATTAAACGAGGTCATGAGCACTTGAAAACCAATCTTACCTGATTGGGCGTCGTAAACAGCTGTGGCACTTTTTGTTTCCGCTATAATGTCCTCGAGTGGTGAGCCGGCGTCAAAAGCTAGGCTTCCCTCTCTGGTCAAGAACTGTTGGGCGGAAATGCTGGTGCCTATGACGAGGCTTATAAAAAGAAGGGTAAAGATTTTCATGAACGAGTCATTTAGTTGTTTGGCGCACCTTCTGCAATCCAAGCGCGTAGCTTGGACTGGTCGCAATCCGAAAGAGGTCCATTTGGCGGCATAAGCAGCTGGTCTCCTACAGAGCGCTCTACTCGGTCCATAAAAGTATTAAGAAGCGCTGCAGCACTTAATTTTGCATGCCCTTCTAAGTTTAAACCAGCCGTTGCGTTGTTATCGTTATGACAAAGCAAGCACTGTTGGGCAATGATACCACTAATGTCTTGACTAAAAGTAACCGACGCAGTATCGCAGGGCAAAACAGAACCCCCATAAAGGTCCTCTGAGTTATTATAGGTGCAACCTACTGTTAAAACCAAGGACAAGGCAAAACTCAAAATGTTTCGTATCATAGAATGTATATAACTCATTGTAGGCTATCAAGTTCAAATGACAAATATAGGCACTCTCTTGTGTAACGACTTATGCGTAACATTGGCAGCCCCACCTCAAGAACATCTTAGCTATTAACATAAGTCTAGACAGGATAAAAGCAATAAACTGTTTGTGCTTTAAGTATGAAGACCAAATTTATAAGTAGAGCAACTCTCCCGTCACTTGTTTAAATGTATTCGACAACGCATCTACATATACTTCAAGCTGCTGGTCGTGTTTTTTACTTGGAACCCCTGTTTTATAGTCAATGACGGTTGTTTTTTTTCGGGTATGAATAATGAGGTCAGGCCTCAGGGTGATTTCTTTACTAACCATACTTCGCTCCATATAAACAACCGTATCCTTGGAGTTTAAGCCATCTAATTCGGGCGTAACAGCCATCTCCTTAAGCACTTGACGTGCTCTGTCTTGAAGATTTGACGAAAACTCACCAGATCTATATAGTCGTTTAATAGCGGTTTCCCTCATCGATTCTGGAAGTTGTAAAATTCGGTGTAACGCCGTTCCCCATTTTTTAGCATCTGTTCCACCCTCCTGCCATTTTTCAGGTGCCGTATTTGCCATTCTAAGGTGTGCAGGGCTAAACATGGCCAAAGGACCTTGCGTTGGCACAGGCGCACGCTCGTTATTTATTTCTTGTATTGGCGCCTTTTTTCCGGTTCGCCATTCGTCGGTGTTTACACCTTTGTAATCGACAATCTGTTTTCCAAACTCACCTAGCTTATCACCGTTCAGGAAAACATGAAGCCCACTTATAGGCCTTGTCATAGCAACATACACCATGTTCATCCAGTCGAAATAAGATTGATTGTCTATATGGTCTGCTAATTCTGGATCAAAAAGCTCCTGAGTCTTCTTAGATTTTGAGACCGGCATTCTTGGTAATTCATCATGGAGAGGAAATGGAATCCAATGGTCACTGTCGTCAGGCTTTAAATTGACCTCAAAGGGCAAGATGACGTGCTCAAATTCTAATCCCTTACTCTTATGTATGGTCATGATTCTAACTGCGGGCCGATCTTGAGGCACGGGTACGTTTCTTTTAGCGGATTCATCAGCCCACCAGCCAGGCAATGTTGCGAAAGTGCCATCGGAGCATTGAAAAGTGTATATCAAGTCTAATGCAGCGTCTATCATTGCATTTGGAACATGAAGCATGTCGAAAGCATCGAAAACTCGAACGGCAAACGCAAATAAACTATCAGCGCCTTGAAGCAAGGCTGATGATTTAGGAAAGTACTTTACGAGCGCGGATACACCAAAGTTGGCAACCGCTTTTTCAAAGACAAACCGCTCTGCGCCCTGGTCTAGCTTATCAAGTTTTCCAAGCGCATAAGCAAGCTCAAACCGGGCAATCTTATCGGAAGGGTTGAGGAATAATTTTGCGGTAGA
>CAZAIL010000083.1:0-6241 GCA_964485155.1 uncultured Flavobacterium sp. | reverse complement strand
TGTGCGCTCGTTAAGCTTGACGAGAGGTGGGGAAAGAAACCGTTATTAAAAGAAACTATAGCGCCATGGGTTCGAAAATTGTTTCCCAGTTGTATAGTCTCCCGCTGGTAGAGCTGATGACCATTTGGGAGATGCTCGAAACGGTTTGACAGGTGCGAGTCTTCTGTTAACGACATGAACTGCTCCGCTTTTCCACCACGCCATCTATAAATACTCTGCTTAGGGTCCCCTACAATGAGCGCTGTGTTCTTGCTTTCGTCTTTAGTGAGCGTATGTTCTATGAGAGGATGAATGTTTTCAAACTGTAAGCTTGAAGTGTCCTGAAATTCGTCAATATAAAAATGCCAAAATTTTTCACCCAAACGCGCATAAATAAAAGCAGTCGGTTCACGCTGCAACTCTTCTGAAATGAGCTTGTTGAACGCGCTAAGCGGCATGGTGTTTTGATTTTTTTGAAGCTCGTCGAATTTATCTAAAAGCGCCCGGGTTGCCGCCAATTGCTGAAGCTTTGCCGTTGCTTGCTTCAGCAGCATAAGGTTTTGTTTTTCTCGCCCCTGAAACTCTTGTGCCTTTTCCTTAAAGGCACTCCACCTAGACCCATCACCTTTTTTTACTCTGGACTGCCAAACATATGCTCCTGCATTCATGTCATGACGCTTAAGGTTTTGCCACTGGCCTATCAGATGATTGTTAACATCCTTAAAACGTATCATACTATCTGCGTCGTAGCCCTCTTGTTTAATAATGGCTCGAGCTTCGTTGGAAAGAGCCTTAGCCTGTGCACAAATGGCCGTGATTTTTTCCTTCAACTCCTGCTCAATTTCTATCATGCGTGAAGGGTGAGGTAGTTTTTTTAGATGCTCCCAAGTATCTTCATTAAAACTGTTTTTTCCTTCTCTTTTTAAAGCGTGATCCGGATTATGGTTTTCGTCACGGTTCATGCGCTCTTGAACGAGCGTTACTAGCGCATCGCGCAGGTGAGGGTGTTCCCCTAAGCTACTGTAAAGCAGATCCAGGGCTTCTGTGACCATGGCATCCAGATCTAGCCGTACTTCAAAGTTATCATCCAGATTCAGGTCCTTCGTAAAGGTGCGCACCAGTCGGTGTGTAAACTGATCAATAGTGCCAACGTTGAGCGTGCTGTAATTATGAAGCATATGCTTAGAGGCGGCCTTTGCTCGTCTTTGAAGCTCATTCGCTGAAAGTTCGAGCGCCTTCCATATGGGCTGAAAAAACCCATCTTGTTCTGGCCGTTCATGTACGCTAAAAGCCAATAAATGCTCCAGCAAACGTCCTTTCATCTCGTCTGCCGCGTTGTTTGTAAAAGTAATAGCCAACACTTTTTGATAAGCATTAGGCATGTCCTTTGGGCGTAAAGCATTGAGTAAAACATGCTGAACTAACGCGTATGTTTTGCCAGAGCCTGCAGAGGCGTTTAGCACGATGAACGGTGCCTTAGCGTGAAGAGGAGAAGATACAGTTGAAGAGCTCATAGAAATTACCAATAGGTATATAGGTGGAAGTTAAAACCTTCAAGGGGAATTTGCGTTAACTTTAGACCAGAATTAATAAGAAAACATAACCCATTATGGCATTTGAATTACCTCAATTAGGGTACGCACATGACGCGCTAGAACCGCATATTGACGCACGTACTATGGAAATCCACCATACCAAGCACCACGCTGGTTATACGTCAAAACTGAACGCAGCAGTTGAAGGAACGGCAATGGAAGGCAAGAGCATTGAAGCGCTTTTGGCGGACCATTCTGACCATCCAGCGATCCGCAATAACGGAGGTGGTTACTACAACCACTGCATGTTCTGGGAAATCATGAGTCCAAACGGCGGCGGCGCTCCAACAGGAGACCTCGCAGCAGCGATAGCATCAGCGTTCGGTTCATTGGACGGCTTGAAAGACCAGTTCAATGCCGCCGCGGCAACTCGTTTTGGTTCCGGATGGGCTTGGCTATGTGTTAATGGTGGTAAACTAGAAATTTGCTCTTCAGCAAACCAAGACAACCCACTTATGCCAGGTGTAGGCTGCGGAGGTCACCCGATCATGGGTCTTGACGTTTGGGAGCACGCCTACTATTTGAATTACCAGAACCGTCGTCCAGACTACATCTCCGCATTTTGGAGCGTGATTAATTGGGAGGTTGTTGCTCAAAAGTTTGCCGCTGCTAAATAAGCAGTAACAAAAAAAACAAAACCCCCCACTTGGCAAAGCCGAGTGGGGGGTTTTATTAAAAAGAAGTGCTCAAGGAGTATTGAAATGATTAAAGGACGTCCTCTATTTTTTTAACAGCGCGTTTGATGTCGAAATAAAACCGTCCACCTATCGCTAAATTTGCTACCAGCGCAGGAGTTGGCACTACAGCAATCCCCGGTGCAAATTCAAAGAATAGGTCTGCGGGAAAATCACTTATTTCATAAGCGACCCCTAGGGGCACGCGGGCATAAAGCTGGCTCCCAGCGCCATTATAACTTTTTAAGTGTATTCCAAGTCCATAGTAGAGAGGAATACTGCCTTTTTCTGCTGTAATGATGTCGTAATCATGCAAAAGGTAATCGACTCCTAGGCTTAAACCTTCTTGGCCACTAATAAGGTTGTACCCCACCATGTATTGAAACGCCTGGGTTCCGTCTGTAAATTTCTTTACGCTAAAGCCAGAAGGCGCTCCGAGCGCGAGCCCAATACCGTAATGTCCTTTATAATCTTGTGCAACGACCTGAAGTCCAATTAGTATTGCAGCAACGGTGAGTAATTTTCTCATTCTCTTAAAGTGTAGTTCGAGGTGGTTAAGGCAGTGGCATCCCAACAGGCGTAAGAGTCTAGTGTGATCCAGTCCCCGAGCACAACGTACCTACAATTCTTCTTAGTAGGGCCATTTTCTGTGGTTTTAATGACAATATCTTTTAAATGATGACGATGTCCGTATATGAAGTAGTCGAACCATTCGTCTTTGAGCATGGCTTTGCTATGAAGTAATTGACGTTCGCTATCTCCTAAAAAATCATGGTCTTCATTACTTTGACCGGTTCGTGACAAACGCGACATTCTTGCTGCGAATCCAACACCGAAATTTGGGTGAAGACGCTTGTAAAGCCAAACGCAATAAGGATTTGTGAAAATACGCTTGATAAATTTATAGCGAAAGTCTCCAGGACCTAACCCATCACCATGTGCGATATAGAATCTTTTACCATCCAAGTTAACTTTTAACGGCTCTAGGTGCACTGTTGCACCTAGTTCGTCGCTCAAATAGTCCTGCATCCATAAGTCGTGGTTGCCCGTAAAAACATGAAGGTTCATGCCGCGATCCACCATTTGCGCCAATGTACCCAGCAAGCGGGTGTGTCCTTTGGGTACCACATGCTTATACTCAAACCAATAATCAAACAAATCACCGACAATATATAGGGTCTTGCATTCGGGTTCAATGGTGTTTAAAAACTGTACTAATCTGCGTTCACGGGCTTGACTCTCCTTTGTCGAAGGTGCGCCCAAATGAATGTCTGATATAAAATAGGTGTTGTTCTTCACAGCCTGCAAGATACTACGTTCTGTAAAATTTACGGCGCATAGATATAGCTAAGACAAATTAAAAGTTTAGTTTTGCCTAAACCAATCTCTAGTCAGGTGAAAACCCATACAGAAAGCGAAGAAAATTACATCAAGGCATTGTACCATTTAGGCGGAGAAAAAGCTGTAAATAATGGAGCCTTGGCCCATAGAATTGGCGCAAAAGGCCCCTCGGTGACCCAAGCCGTGAAACGCTTGGCGAATAAAAATCTCGTTGAGGCTATTCCTTACAAAGGAGTAAAATTGACTGAAAAAGGGACAGCCTTAGCCACCCATATATTACGAAAACACCGCTTGTGGGAGACCTTTTTGGTTGAAAAGCTTGGGTTTGGCTGGGAAGAAGTACATGATATCGCGGAGCAGCTTGAACATGTTCAAAGCCCTGAAATGGTAGAAAAACTGGCAAAATATTTGGGCTCTCCCATACATGATCCTCACGGAGACCCCATACCTCAACCTAATGGGGCAATCCCGCCAACCCTTGGGAAACCATTACAGCAATTTTCGACCTCTGATACGCTACGTGTAGTTAGGGTAGAAGACGCTGGAACTGACTTTTTCATCCAATTACAACTGCTCAATATAACTCTCGGAAGTGAGTTTACTTTGGCCTCGATCTCTAGTTTTGATTCGAGTATCCAATTACGTGGAGCGGACGGAACGTTGTTTTGGCTCAGTCATAGTATGTCATCTAATATTTACGCAATCTCCTTATGAAAAAAATAATCATACTAATTTTTAGTTGGGCTCTTCTCACGGGTTGCCAGCCGCCAGAGAAAGTTGAGTTGCTCGCAACAACCTCCGTCTTAGCAGATGCGGCAAGACAAATTCTGCCGGAGTCCGTTGAGGTTACAGCCTTAATGCAAAGTAATATTGACCCACATTCCTATAAGCCTGTAGAGAGCGATGTAGCGAAACTTCAAAACGCTAAAATAATTCTGCACAACGGATTACATTTAGAAGGAAAGATGACAGACATCTTGGAGAAAATGGGACAAAATAAACCGGTTTACGCTATGAGCAGCTCACTTCGGCTACCGGATTTAATAGAGACTGGAGCCAACTCGTATGATCCGCATATTTGGTTTGATCTTAATTTATGGGCGCGCTGCGTAGAGCAATTGGGTGGTTTTTTAGCACTTCAATACCCGGAGCACAGCAATGAAATACACGAGCGTACGATTGTTTATGTGAACAACCTGAGACAGGAGCATAGGAGGTTTACAACCCTGCTCATGAAGGTTCCAGACTCTTTACGCGCTATGGTTACAGCACACGATGCGTTCTCGTATTTTGGACGCGCTTATGAGATTGAGGTTCGTGGGCTTCAGGGAGTAAGTACTGCCGCAGAGTTTGGCGTGAGAGACATGAGAGCTACCGCAGAATTTATTTTACAACGAGGGCTGCATACGGTATTCGCTGAAACAAGCGTCAACCCAAAAAGCATAGAAGCCTTGCAAGAAGCTGTTGCTCAAAAGGGTGGAGAAGTTCGTATAGGACTGCCTCTATATTCTGATGCTCTTGGAAACGAAGGAACCACGGAGGCCACCTTAATAGGGGCATTCAGATATAACGCATTACAGATTCTAACCTCATTTGAATAATGGATAAGAGCATAGAAGTACACAATCTGACCGTTAGTTACCACAGCAAACCTGTATTATGGGATGTGGACTTCACACTTCCCAAAGGAAAAATTATAGGAATCGTAGGGCCTAATGGTTCTGGCAAAACGACGATGCTAAAAACGATCATGGGACTCCTTGATGCAGATAGCGGGTATACAGAGATCTTCGGACAACCGTTAGACAAAGTGCGAGAACGCGTGAGCTATGTGCCTCAGCGTGAAAGTGTGGACTGGGATTTCCCTGCAGACGTTATGGACGTCGTGCTCATGGGGCGCTACCGAAAAAACAATCTGTTTAAACGCATCACTAAAGAAGATCGTCGTATTGCAACGGAGGCGCTGGAAAAGGTAAACCTATTAGAGTTTGCACACCGCCAAATATCTCAACTTTCTGGCGGCCAGCAACAGCGAGTGTTTATAGCACGGTCACTAGCACAACAGGCGGATATTTATCTCATGGACGAACCTTTCGTGGGCGTTGATGCAGCAACGGAAGACGCAATATTAAAGTTGTTGCGAGACATGAAAAACGAAGGAAAAACGGTCGTAATTGTACACCATGACCTTCAAACGGCTAATGAATATTTTGATTGGATTGTGTTGTTAAACACACGATTGGTCGCGGCAGGACCAAAAGAAGAAGTATTTACAAAGGAGCTTTTACAAGAGGCTTATGGGGGCCGACTAACCGTCTTGTCTAAACTTGGGGACATCATTGGGTCTACAGAGTTCCCTCTTCGCGAACCTGAATTTAAAGAGGATAAACCCGAAGAATAAGCCATGGATCCGATATTCCTCAAAGTTGTTGTTGGAACAACCCTGCTTGCATCGTCTTCGGCGGTGGTTGGCACCTTTAGTTACCTAAAGGGACAAAGCTTAGTAGGAGATGCGATAGCACATGCGCTTTTGCCCGGAGTTGTTTTAGCCTTCATGTTGGGTGATGGCAAAAACCCTGCTTATTTGATTTTAGGGGCACTCGTTTCGGGACTCATCGCTCATTATGGTATAGCGTTTATTCAAAACCGCAC
>CAZAIL010000082.1:8334-9877 GCA_964485155.1 uncultured Flavobacterium sp. | reverse complement strand
TAACAAGAAACGAAAACCCAGAATTCTCAGCAGGAGATACTATTACAGTATTTTACGAAATTAGAGAAGGAGAGAAAGTACGTACACAGTTCTTTAAAGGAGTTGTCATTCAAAAAAGAGGTGCTGGATTATCAGAAACTTTTACGATCAGGAAAATGTCTGGTACTGTAGGAGTAGAAAGAATATTTCCAGTAAACTTACCTTCTATTCAAAAAATTGAAGTTAACAAGAGAGGTAAAGTACGTAGAGCACGTATTTATTACTTTAGAAATCTTACTGGTAAAAGAGCAAGAATTCAGGAAAAAAGACGTTAATACTTCTTTTTTATACCATACAAAAAAAGGGCTTCATTCAATGAAGCCCTTTTTTAATTAACAAATGTTGATAACCGATGTTAGTACTTTGTTGATTTCTAATTAGTTAAAAGTTTTTAGATTGTAACTTCTTAGTATATATTTGAATCATAATTACAAAGCATAGTAGAAAATGATTCGAAAGAAAAACAGACTACAAGCCAAGTGATTAAATAAAGTAACGTTCTTTATTTTCTGAATTTCCTTCCATATCGATAAGTTTGAGTTTACTCAGCTTGGAATAATTAGAAGTAGTGTAGTTATGAAAGTAACGAAACAAAACTAATAATGTATCGCTTCTGGCTTTACAGATAAGTAAGTAAAAAATTCAGAAAGAAATTCCACTAAGTTATACGGAGGCTTCAAGTCAAAGTACAACGGAATTTCAACAAGAGACCAGCATAGAACCAGCTTCTTTGTTTAAAAGAAACATAGAGTCATATCTCTATTTGATTGTGTAGAAATACAGATCATTGTTTACAATCTGTCTCTAAAGAAGCCATATCAGTCAAGAAATTGAATGATATGGCTTTTGTTTTTACTTACCTTAATATTTTAAGCATTACACAAAATTTAAGATTAAATTATACGATCGTTACTTCGTAAAATAACACTAGAATTCTTAGATTTGCACTGTTTTATTAAAAAAAGAGTTACTTTTTCAAATCAGTGTCTAGAGAGGCATTATAAAATTTCATTATGACCAAGAAAGCTACAATAGTTTATACAATTACTGATGAAGCTCCTGCTTTAGCTACTCGTTCTTTATTACCAATAATAAAAGCATTTACAAGCAGTTCTCATATAGACTTTGAAACTAAAGATATCTCTTTAGCAGCAAGAATTTTAGCTACATTTTCTGATATTTTACCAAAAGAACAACAAGTAGATGATGCTCTTACGCAATTAGGAGAACTTGCTAAAAAACCAGAAGCTAATATTATAAAATTACCAAACATTAGTGCCTCTGTACCTCAATTAGTAGCTGCTATAGAAGAATTACAAGCATTAGGATATGATTTACCCAATTATCCAGAAACCTCAACTACAAAACAAGACAAAGACATCTTAGCTAGATATAATAAAGTAAAAGGGTCTGCTGTAAACCCAGTATTAAGAGAAGGAAATTCTGACAGAAGAGCTCCAAAAGCAGTCAAAAATTATGCTAAGAAAAATCCGCATTCAATGGG
>CAZAIL010000082.1:4445-8234 GCA_964485155.1 uncultured Flavobacterium sp. | reverse complement strand
GAGGTTGCTGACGCAAAGGAAAATGGAACCTTATTTTCTTTACATATGAAGGCTACCATGATGAAAGTATCTGATCCAATTATTTTTGGTCATGCAGTTAAAGTGTTTTTTAAAGACATCTTCAACAAATACGATGATATATTGCAAACCATTGGGGTTACTATAAATAATGGTTTTGGAAACCTACTGAGTAGCTTGGTTGAATTACCTCAAGAAACTAGAAAAGAAATTGAAGCAGCTATTGCAACAGTTTTTAAAAATAATCCTGATTTAGCAATGGTAGATTCTTCTAAAGGAATTACCAACTTACATGTTCCTTCTGATGTAATTATTGATGCATCTATGCCTGCAATGATTAGAACTTCAGGACAAATGTGGAATAAAAAAGGAGAACCACAAGATACAAAAGCTGTAATACCAGACAGCTCATATGCAGGTGTTTATCAAACTACTATTGACTTTTGTAAAAAGCATGGGGCTTTTGATCCAACAACAATGGGTACCGTTCCTAATGTAGGTTTAATGGCTCAAAAAGCAGAAGAATACGGGTCTCATGATAAAACTTTTGAAATTGCTTCAGATGGTATTGTTCAGGTCATAAATTCTGGTGATCAAATTTTAATAGAGCATACAGTTGAAGCTGGAGATATTTGGAGAATGTGCCAAGTAAAAGATGCTCCAATTCAAGATTGGATAAAACTAGCTGTTAATAGAGCAAAAGCAAGTAATAGCCCAACAATTTTTTGGCTAAATAATCAAAGAGCTCATGATGCTGAAATCATTAAAAAAGTAACTACTTATTTACCAAACCACGATACAACTGGCTTAGATATTAGAATTTTATCTCCAGAAGACGCTACTCTGTTTAGTTTAGAAAGAATCAAAGAAGGAAAGGATACTATTTCTGTTACCGGAAATGTATTGAGAGATTATCTAACAGATCTTTTTCCTATTTTAGAAGTTGGTACTTCTGCTAAAATGCTATCTATTGTTCCTTTAATGAATGGTGGAGGATTATTTGAAACTGGCGCAGGAGGATCTGCTCCAAAGCATGTACAGCAATTTACGAAAGAAAATCATTTGCGTTGGGATTCTTTGGGTGAATTCTTAGCATTGGCAGTTTCTTTGGAGCATTTTGGAACTACAAATAATAATTCCAAAGCTATCGTATTAGCTGAAACACTAGACGAAGCTACCGATATGTTTTTAGATCATAAAAAATCACCTTCAAGAAAAGTAGGCGAATTAGACAATAGAGGAAGTCATTTTTATTTGGCGTTATATTGGGCTAAGGAATTAGCAAGACAAGATAAAGATGTAGAATTAAAGGCTGAATTCACCTCAATTTCAAAATCATTATCTGAAAATGAAATCACTATTTTAAAGGAACTAAATTCTGTACAAGGTAGCACCTTAGATTTAAAAGGATATTATCTTCCAAATGAAAGTATAGTTAGAGATGCTATGAGAGCTAGTAATACTCTAAATTCAATTTTAGAAACTTTATAATATTCCTATAATATATATACATATAAAGAGTACCAAACGGTACTCTTTTTTTAGTTCTATAAAGTAAGACCATTTATTCTGATTCGTTTTGAAGTATGAGTTGCAATCAAATAAGAATCCTTTTAAATCTTAATTAACGATTAATTACAATTATTTTGTTTAATGTTTTTATATTTTTACTAAGCGAAAATAATCTATGATAAATTTAAAAAAACAACTAACATTATTGACTCTTTTTGTCTCAATCTGTGTCTTAAGCCAGGGAAAAGTTACAATTAGCGGAACCATTTATGACAAAGTAAACAATGAAACTCTAATAGGAGTATCTATTTATTTTCCTGAACTAGAGGCAGGAACCAGTACCAACGAGTATGGATTTTACTCGATTACGATTCCAGAAGGAAAGTACAAAATGTACATCAGTTACATAGGGTATGAGACTATTTCTAAAACTCTAGACGCAACTCAAAAAACTACAATAGACTTATATCTTATTGAAGATTCAGAAAACCTAGATGAAATTATTATTAAAAGTAATATTGAAAAAACCAAAATTAAGACCGCTCAAATGAGTGTTAATAAATTAACCTCTAAAACGATTAAACAAATCCCAGTTGTTTTAGGAGAGGCAGATATTATAAAATCTATAATTTTACTACCAGGGGTCACTAGTGCTGGAGAAGGGGCATCGGGTTTTAATGTGAGGGGAGGCTCTGCTGACCAAAACCTAATTTTACTAGATGAAGCTATTGTTTTCAACTCTTCGCATGTTTTTGGATTTTTTTCTGTATTCAATCCAGATGTAATTAAAGATGTACAATTATACAAAGGGGGAATTCCAGCAAGATATGGGGGACGCTTATCCTCTGTTTTAGATATTTATCAAAAAGAAGGAAATAATAAAGAGTTTAAACTTACTGGTGGTATAGGTTTAGTTTCTAGTAGATTGTTAGTTGAAGGTCCTATAAAAAAAGAAAAAAGTTCATTTTTAATTGGTGCTAGAGCCTCGTATGCTCACCTTTTCTTACCGCTAGTAAACAATGCTAACAAAGCTTATTTTTATGATTTAAATAGCAAAGTGAATTATCGCTTTGACAAAAATAACAACCTCCTCTTTTCTACATATTTTGGAAAAGATGTTTTTGGAATTAATGAAAGCTTTATTAATACTTATGGAAATAAAGTATTAAATCTAAGATGGAATCATTTATTTTCTGATAAATTGTTTTCAAATTTATCTTTAATTTATTCTGATTATTTTTATGGATTAACTTTAGATTTTGTTGGTTTTGAATGGGACTCTGGAATTACAAACTACAATTTAAAATACGACTTTGATCATTACCTAAAAGACAATTTTAAATTAAGTTATGGAATCAACAACATATATACAGAATTCAATCCTGGAAATATAATACCTAACAGAGTAGATTCTGGTATTATACCCAAAAAACTTACGGATAAATATGCCAATGAATTTGCAGCTTATATTGAAGCAAATCATAAGATAAATACAAATTTTACAATAAAGTATGGAGTGAGATATAGCAATTTCATGCGTTTAGGTCAAGATAAGCTCAATACCTACGCAAATGAGATGCCTGTAATTTATAACCAAAACTTGCAAAAATATGAATCTGCAATTGCTACAGGAGTTAATTCCTTCAGAAGAAGCGATTTACTTGCAAGCTTTAATAATTTAGAACCAAGAATTTCTTTTGTCTACTTGTTAGACAATCAAACATCAATAAAAGCAAGTTACAATAGGATGGCGCAATACTTTCACTTACTTTCTAATACAGCTTCTCCTACTCCATTAGATATATGGGCTCCTAGTGGGTCTTTTATAAAACCTCAACTACTGGACCAACTTGCTGTAGGTTACTTCAAAAACATAAAAGAAGGATTGTATTCACTAGAAACTGAGGTTTTCTACAAAGATATTCAGAATCGTATAGACTACATAAATGGAGCAAATTTAGTTGCCAATAATAAAATTGAAACGGTCATTTTAAATGGAAAAGCAAGAGCATATGGTCTTGAGGCCTTATTCAGAAAAAATGAAGGAAAACTTAAGGGATGGATTGCGTATACACTGTCTAGATCCGAACAATTAACTGCGGGTAGAAACGAGAACGAACCGGGTATAAACAATGGAAACTGGTATAACACGCCCTATGACAAAACACATGATTTTTCAATAAATGCAAGCTATAATTGGAATAAAAAATGGAAATTTAGCTCCAACTTTCTTTTGCAAACAGGACAACCCACGAACTA
>CAZAIL010000082.1:1458-4345 GCA_964485155.1 uncultured Flavobacterium sp. | reverse complement strand
CCTTCTGTAACCTATAACTTTAAATTCTAAAAAATGAAAAAATTAGCCCTAATAATATATAGCTCAATCTTCCTTTTTAGCTGCGAAGAAGTTGTACAAATTGACGTACCATCTGGAACACCAAAATTGGTGATAGAAGCATTATTCGAAGTATATTTTGATCAAGTGCCTGTTACTGCAAATACAGTTGTTAAATTACGCTTATCAGCAGATTATTTTGAGGAACAAACACCGATTATTACAGATGCTTATGTAACCCTAAGAAATTTAAATGATGATACAATCATTTCTCTTGTTGATCAAAATTTAGAAGGTAATTACTCCCCTATAAACTCGTTTATTCCTGAAGACAATGTCAGTTATGAATTATCAATTATTTATAATAACGAAATATTTAAAGGAATCACAACAAAATCCAAAACACCAAATTTTATAAATGTTAAACAAGGTGATAATACACTTTTCTCTGGAGAGGAGACAGAAGTTGTTGTAGAATTTCAAGATGACGAATATAAAGAAAATTATTACCTATTTGACTTTTCAAAGAATTTATACCTAACAATTGAAGATCGATTTTTTAACGGTTCAGATTACAACTTTTCTTTTTTCTTCCAGGAAGATGAAATAGAACTTCCTGAAGATATTATTGTAAAGATGTCTGGAATTACAAAAGATTACCATACCTATTTTAGAGTACTTTCAAACCAAAGTGGACAAAGTGGTGGAGGGCCTTTTCAAACAACTCCTAGCTCGCTATTAGGAAACATTGTAAATACAACCTATTTAGAAAATTTCCCTTTAGGATACTTTCATATTGCAGAAACTGCAACCTATTTTTTAAGTTTAACAGAATAATCAGTTGGAACTGATTCATTTCACACATCAAAAATGCCTTAAAAAGTGTATTTTTGATATATGTCTTTTATAAAAATAACAGAACAAGATTCTAATTACAATCATCTAGAAAAAATGTCAATATTAGAACTATTGACAAATATTAATAATGAAGATAAAACAGTCGCTTTTGCTGTTGAAAAAGCAATTCCTCAAATAGAACTATTAACAAATAAAATTATTGACAGATTAAACACTGGTGGTCGTTTATTTTATATTGGTGCTGGTACAAGCGGTCGATTAGGAATTTTAGATGCGTC
Source organism: uncultured Flavobacterium sp. (assembly GCA_964485155.1). GTDB lineage: Bacteria > Bacteroidota > Bacteroidia > Flavobacteriales > Flavobacteriaceae > Polaribacter. The sequence continues at coordinate 3,191 of CAZAIL010000082.1, read as the reverse complement.
TGAATGTCCACCAACCTTTGGTGTTTCACATGAGTTGGTAAATGGATTGATAGCAGGTGGAGATATCGCCATTAGAAAAGCTGTAGAGTTTGCAGAAGATTCTTCAGAGCAAGGATGGAAAGATCTTCAAGAGCATCAAATATCATCTGAAGATATTGTTATTGGAATAGCTGCCTCAGGAACTACTCCTTATGTAATTTCTGCACTAGAGATGTGTAATAAAAATAAGATCATTACTGGCTGTATTACATGTAATAAAAATTCTCCTTTGGGTGAAACTGCTATATTTCCAATAGAAGTAGTAGTAGGCCCAGAATTTGTTACTGGAAGCTCAAGAATGAAAGCAGGAACTGCTCAGAAAATGGTTTTAAATATTATTTCAACAGCTACAATGATTCAATTGGGGAAAGTAAAAGGAAATAAAATGGTAGATATGCAATTATCTAATCATAAATTAGTTGATAGAGGCATCAATATGTTATGTGAAGAGCTATGCATCGACAAAACTACAGCTGGCTTATTATTAGAAAAATATGGAAGCGTAAGAAACGCAATTAAAAATTATAAGTAATGGCAATAAATCAGGATTTAGCGGCTAAAGGATTCAGAAAATTATTAATTTTAGTAGGTTTATTAATTGCATCACCACTGTTACTTACACTTTCTTTTAAAGCCTTAAAAATATACAAAGAAGGCACTCTTTTTTTTATTAGCATAGCAGGTGTAGTTGTTTCGTCTATCTTAATTTTCTTTACACTCTATTTTGCATTTAAAACTTTTAAAACATTATTAGACGCATTGTTTTCAGATTCATAATCATGAAAAATAAAATTTATAGATTATTCCATTGGGAGTATTGGCCTTTGCTAATGTTTTACATCCCTAATATACCTCTCGCACTATTTTATGCAATCAAAGCTAAAAGTCTTGTCTTTTATACGGGTACAAACCCTAGTATAGAAAACTCAGGAATTGGATCAGAATCTAAATACAAAACCTTGCAAATGATTCCTAGCAAGTACACCCCAAAATCAATCCTTCACAAAAAAGATCAAAATATTGAGACAACCCTAACTGAACTAAAAACAACGAAGATTATTTATCCTATTATTATAAAACCAGATGTAGGCTTTAGGGGGGTACTAGTTAAAAAGATAAATACAGAAATAGCATTAAGAAATTATTTAGAAAAATATCCAATAACTTTTATTATTCAAGAATTTCTAACACACAAAAACGAGTGCGGTATTTTTTACCATAGACATCCTAATGAAAAGAAAGGAACCATAACATCAATTACCTTAAAAGAATTTTTAAGTGTAAGAGGTGATGGCATCTCTACTCTAAAGGAATTAGTTCATTTAAACAATAGAGCTTCTTTATACTTCGCTATCTTAAGAGAAGATGTCTCAATAAACTGGAATATGATCCTAGAAAAAAACACACTAAAAAAACTTTCTTCTATAGGAAACCACTCTAAAGGTACTCAGTTTATAAATGGAAATCATCTCATAAATAAAAACATAGAAAATACATTAGATCTTTTGAGCCATCAAATTAAAGGATGGTATTACGGGCGTTTAGATCTCAAATACAATAGTATTGAGGAGTTAACTAATGGCAATTTTAAAATCATAGAAATTAATGGCATACTGGCAGAACCAGGAAATATTTATGATGCTCGTAAAAACAACTACTTTAAAGCATTAAAAATAATTAGAACTCATTGGAAA
>CAZAIL010000082.1:0-1358 GCA_964485155.1 uncultured Flavobacterium sp. | reverse complement strand
TTTGTGGAGAGAGGTATTCAATTTCATGTTTCTTTATATGGTGATTTTAATTTTGACACCTACTACAATAGAGGAAGAAGAAATCAAAACACAAGAATTTTTAGAGATTATAGAGGAAGAATTACAAAAATAGGTAGTGTGTTTATTCACTATGATTTTAGAGGTAATGTGAGAAAGATAGGTACTGTTAAAATGAAGTACTGGAAAAATAAACTAACCAATGTTGGTAATTTAGCTATTAATTATAATAGATGGGGAAATGCAGTATTCTACGGTCAAGTAAAATATGCCAATTACTATTTTGATAGTAGTAATTATTATAATAGCAACATTAATCTTAACTTTAATTTAAATATAGGTACCATATGTTTATATAATGACCCTTACTTTTATAGAAATGAATTTAGAAATAACTACAGACAATTTAGAGAAGACGATCAGTTTTTTTATTATAGAGCAAATGGTGTTGCTACAACTTCTAGGAATAAAATTTTAAAGAGGAGAAAACCTTCTAGATCTGTTACTAATTCAACAACTACAAGAAAGAGTACTAAAGTTAGAAAAAGAAATAATATTGGAAGGAATACTGCTACAACTAATAATTCAAGAAAAAAAGTTGAAACTGTAAGAAAAAAAAATGCCAAACGAAGAGTTTCAAAAAAACCAATTGTGAAGAAAAAAACTCAAGTTAAAAAAAGAGTAGCTTCTAAAAGAAGAAGAAATTAAAAAAGACCGCCAGTTGGCGGTCTTTTTTTTATCGAATTAACTTTTTGTATTTGATTCGTTTAGGCATCAAATCACCACCCAATCGTTTCTTTTTATTTTCCTCATATTCTGAGAATGAACCTTCAAAAAAATAGATTTGACTATCACCTTCAAAAGCTAAAATATGAGTACATACTCTATCTAAAAACCATCTATCGTGACTAATAACCACCGCACAACCAGCAAAGTTTTCTAAGCCTTCTTCCAAAGCTCGGAGTGTATTTACATCTAAATCATTGGTGGGTTCATCTAATAGCAAAACATTTCCTTCTTCTTTAAGTGTCATAGCTAGATGTAACCTATTTCGTTCTCCTCCCGAGAGCGTATTCACTTTTTTATTTTGTTCACTTCCAGAAAAATTAAAACGACTTAAATAGGCTCTTGAATTTACTTGTTTTCCTCCCATCATCACTAAATCTTGTCCGTCAGAAAAATTTTCCCAGATAGATTTATCTGCATCAATATTAGAATGTGCCTGATCTACATAAGCAATCTTTGCAGTTTCACCAACATTAAAATTTCCTTTGTCAGCAATTTCTTCACCCATAATCATTTTAAAAATAGTGGTTTTACCTGCGCCATTTGGCCCTATA
>CAZAIL010000081.1:0-9974 GCA_964485155.1 uncultured Flavobacterium sp. | reverse complement strand
GTTTGTAAGCAAAACCAAGAAAAATGTCTATTTCTTTAAAAGGAGATCAAAAAATTAGCAATGTTCCTGCTACAAAAAGCAAAGCACTAAGGATTAATTTAAACAGTGATATCTACGGAACATTTGCTGAAATAGGTGCTGGGCAGGAAACCGCTCGAAATTTTTTTAGAGCTGGTGGTGCGTCTGGAACCATTGCAAAAGCGATGAGTGCATATGATAAAGATTTCTCAGATGCAATATATGGTATTGAAGAAGATAGACGCTACGTAACAGAAGATCGCTTGAAAAGAATGCTACACCATGAAGTTGATTTAATGGAAGATCGCTTGAGTAGAAAGAAACATCCAAATAAATTATTCTTTAGTTATGCGAATACAGTTGCAACCATAGATTTTTCAAAAAAGTTTAAAGGACATGGTTGGGTTGGTATACGCTTCCAGTTAGATCCATTAGAAGATTTTAATGAGATTGTATTGCATCTTAGATTTAAAGAAACTGATGCTCGTCTTCAACAAGAAACTTTAGGTGTTTTAGGTGTAAACTTAATTTATGGTGCTTTTTACTTAAATGACAATCCAAAAGAATTATTAAAATCTTTTTATGATAATCTTCACAAAGATCAGTTAGAAATTGATATGATTAATTTCTCTGGACCACGTTTTATGTATGTAGATAATCGATTGATGAGTTTACAATTAGTCAAAAATAACATGACTACGGCTGTAATGTTCGGACCTGATGGAAATAATTTACTTCCTGCCCAAGTTTTGTACAAAAAAAATATTTTAGCTTTACGTGGTAGTTTTAGGCCCGTAACTAAAGTTAATATGGATATGTTTGAAAGGTCTAAAGAACTCTTCTTTAATGAAAAAAAGGTAGACCCAGAAAATTCTCAAATCATATTTGAAATTACGCTCAGTAATCTTAGAGCTGAAGGAGAAATTAATGAACGTGATTTCCTAGATAGAGCAGAATTACTCTGTTCTTTGGGTCAGAATGTAATGATTACAAATTTCCAAGAATATTTTAAACTAGTTGAATATTTTAGCGAATTCACCAAGGCTAGAATGGGACTAGCGATGGGAGTTTATAATTTAATTCAGATTTTTGATGAAAAATATTATCGTCATTTAAGTGGTGGTATCTTGGAATCATTTGGAAAGTTATTCTACAGAGATTTAAAAGTATACATGTACCCTTATAAAGATGAAGAAAAGAAAGAGTTTATCACCAGTGAAAATCTAAAAGTTCATCCTAGAATGAAGGAGTTATATAAATTCTTTAAAAACAACGGAAAGCTTATCGATATTTCAGACTTCGATCAGGAAATTTTCCATATTTTCTCTAGAAAAGTGTTAAAAATGATTATAAATAAAGAAGAAGGGTGGCAAGAAATGCTTCCTGAAGGTGTTGCTGAGACCATTGTAAAAAAGCGTCTTTTCGGATATTCTAAAACTAGAAAAAAAACATAAAATTTTATGTATTAAACCTTCCTAAATCTAAATGGTCTAAGTGTAAAAAACATTTCTTGGTAGATGAAATTACTTTAGTAGAACAGTTACAAAATGTTCAAACAAAAGAGTTAGCTTTTCGAGTATTGCTAAGTGAATACAAAGAACGCTTATATTGGCATATTCGTAAAATAGTAATCTCACATGATGATGCAGATGATGTACTTCAGAATACATTTATAAAAGTTTTTAGAGGAATTGATAAATTTAATCATGATAGTAAATTGTATTCTTGGATGTATCGAATTGCTACGAATGAATCTATAACCTTTATCAATAAAAGAGCCAAAGAGAGAAACTTAGATATTTCCGAAATTAAACAAGAATTAGTAACAAGTTTGCAATCAGATGAATTGTTTACAGGTGATGAAATTCAACTAATATTACAAGAAGCTGTTTCAGCTTTACCAGAAAAACAACAATTAGTTTTTAATATGAAGTATTTTGATCATATGAAATATCATGAGATTTCTGACATCTTACAAACTTCTGTCGGCGGATTGAAAGCTTCCTATTTTCATGCCGTAAAAAAAATAGAAAACTATATCAAAAACAGAAAAGATTAAACTTTATCAGAAAAACAAAGTCTTACTAATTATGAGAGAAAAATCTAAAAATAATAAGTATTTGAAATTAACCCAAGATATCAAAACAGGTTTTACAATTCCTGAGGATTATTTCAATTCTATAGAAAACGTTTTTTTTTCGAATTCAATTGAAAAATGTCTACCAAAAAAAGATGGTTTTAATACTCCTGAAAATTATTTTAATAAATTAGATAATCAAATTTTAACAAAACTTAGAAACTCTAAGAAAGGAAAACTTATTAAAATAAAAATGTTACAATTAGTTCCAATTGCAGCTACTATTGCAATATTTTTATTTATTGGAATAAATTTTATTTATACTGAGAATTCTGAACTTTCATCAGATGAAATAACGAATTGGTTTGACACCAATATAAACGCCATCTCTAATTATGATATTACTACTTTTTTTGGTGATGCTAATTTTGATGATATTGAGCTATTAGAACACATAATAAATGAAGACCTAATAAAAACATACATAAATGCGAATGGTATTGATATTCCTATGCAGGATTATGAATATGATTGAAATTGATTAAAAATGAATAAATTAAAACTTATCACACTATTTATAGCTTATTTATTAAGTACGAATAGTTATTGTCAAAAAAGAAAAAATATAAATAACATCCGTATTAAAGCATACAAAATAGCTTATATAACAGACCAATTAAACTTATCTACAAAAGAAGCTGAGATTTTTTGGCCAGTCTATAATGCTCATGAAAAACTAATTTTAAAATTTAGAATAGAGGAAACAAGTTCAATTAAAACGGCTAAAACATTCACAAAATATTCACTTGAAATTAGTGAATCTAAAGCGAAAAAAATTATTGATTCAATAAAAGAAATAAGAATCAAAGCCCATCAAGAAAATCTTACCTATTATTCAAGACTAACAACTATTTTACCTTATGAGAAAATATTAAAACTTCAAATAGCTGAAAGGGAATTCAAAAAGAAATTATTTGAAAAACTCAGGGAAAGAAGAAAAGTAGAAGATAGAAGATAGTTGATTTTTGTTTAGCTTATAAGGCTCATACATGAGTATAATTCTGGTTTATTACTTGTATATTCTTTTAACCAAATTGTTAATTCATTTATTTCATGTGGTAATAATCTTTGCAATGCTTTCTCTAATTCTATGTAAAATAAATCTGAACTAAAACTTACTTTTTTTAAAATAGTCTTAGAATACTCAAACATTGCTCTAGCCATTAAGTGGTAATTTAATTGTTATAATTATACAACGATAACGAAAAGCTTTTCGTATGCACATATTAAAAAAACCATTTTATTTTATTAAAATGGTTTTTTTAATGGAGATAAATAAGTTATTGTTATAACTTATTTACTTTTTTTAATAATTTTCCGGCACGATCTTCTAATTCAGCTTCAACAGCTTTAAAATGTGCTTTTTTATTCTCTACATCTTTTGCATTTACTTTTGCAATTAAATCATCAAATACGACAATTGCTTCTTCAACAATAGCTTCAGAGTTTTTAGTATCCCCTGTTAGAGTTACCAAGCATTCATCTATAATATCTCCTAAGACGTAATTGATATCTTTTTTCAAATTCTTAATACTTGCCATAATTATTTAATTTAGAGTGCAAATCTAGCCTATTTTATCCAATTCTATTTGAAACTTTTTAAAAAATTCACCAATATGAGTTCCTTCAATCAACGCAGGATTAACAATTATTAAAACAAGCATCGTGTGTCTATTATTCTTTTTGCAAGAAATTATCAAATGCTAACTTTAGAACTGATTCTGAATTTCCTGATACAAGTTATTTATGTCCAAAAAATGAAACCCGAGATAATGCTAACAATAAATACAAGCTTTAGTTACATCTTGTTCAATTGCTACTAAAAATATGGGGCAGAAATTTACTGAAATGTTAAAAATGTTGTTTTCTGTTCTAGGCACTTAACTCTATCTGTTTTATTTATAAAAAAGTTAAAATATCTATTACTTTTTGAACAGTTTTATAATTAGATTTTTGAGTTTCTATAAATGAAACTTCTTCATGAGCCCAGGTGGTGTGAAAAGGAACATGTATCGCTGAAGCTCCAATTTCAATGAGTGGTAGCACATCTGATTTTAATGAATTACCGATCATTAATAAATCACTTGACTCTATATCTAGGTGCTTAATTAATTTTTTATAATCCACCTCTTTCTTCTCACTCATAACTTCTATGTGATGAAAGTAATGCAATAATCCTGATTTTTCTAATTTTCTTTCTTGATCTAATAAATCACCTTTTGTCGCAACTATTAACTTATAGTTGCCTTGTAATTTTTTCAGCACCTCCTCAACCCCTTCTAATAACTCTATAGGTTTGTCAATCATATCTTTTCCAATCATTAAAATATGATCTATTACTTGTTGAGAAATAGTGTAGTTAGATAGTTTTAAAGCACACTCAACCATAGATAACATAAATCCTTTAATACCATAACCATATACTTGAAGGTTCTTTATTTCTATCTTGTGGAGCTCTTGTTCTATTTTACTCGCTGTTTTATATGGCAATAAATATTGCGCAAATTTTTTTTCTGCTTCTCTAAAATACGTTTCATTTATCCAAAGAGTATCGTCGGCATCAAAGGCGATTACTTTACAATGCTTGTACATAGGTTGAATATTAATTATTATCTTTTATATAGAACTATTCTGTAACTTAAATAATCATTTTGTTGCGATCCTAATAAAAAAGCAGGTTTTAACTATGTTGAGTAATGATTTCTTAAACGTTTATTTTTTTACTGAATATAGACCTCTAAAATTTCAGAGTCTTCTTTAGATTCAATGACAAATTCATTTATGGTAGCTGGGACTAATAGAGTTTCTCCCATTGATAATTCTTCTTGTTGATCAGCATAAGAAAAACTTACTTTTCCTTTTACACACATGTAGATAACAAAAGAATCTTTTTCTGAATGGTTAAAAGACAATTCCCCTTTAATTGGCACTATATTCGTAGTAAAATATGGACATGATACAATTTCGGAAGGTTTATTTTGTTCTTTTGAATAACAAGTCTTATAAGATAATTTAGAGGTGAAGTCTATGGCATCTAAAGCTTCTTCAGTATGAAGGTCTCTGAAATTTCCGTCAGAATCTTGTCGATCCCAATCGTAAACTCGGTAAGTAATATCTGAAGTTTGTTGAATTTCTGCCAATAGAACTCCAGCTCCAATTGCATGAACTCTTCCGGTTGGAATAAAATATACATCTCCAGAATCTACTTCATCTATGTTTAAAATATCGGTAAGTGATTTGTTTTCTAAATGTTGTGTGTATTCTTGTTTTGTAACATCTTTTTGAAAGCCTACTATTAAATTTGCTTTTACATCAGCCTGCATTACATACCACATTTCTGTTTTTCCGAAAGAATTATGACGTTTTTTCGCAAGGTCATCATGAGGGTGTAACTGAATACTTAATGCTTCTTTTGCATCAATGAACTTAATAAGTAATGGGAACTTCTTACCAAAATGTTTGTAAATTTTCTCACCTACTAGACCACCTTTAAACTTAGCTATTAATTCCTTTAAATCGACTCCTTTTAAAGCTCCATTAGATACAATCGACGTGTCATTTTCTACATCTGATATTTCCCAACTTTCACCAATATCATCTCTTGTAGATTTTTTACCTAACAAACTTGATAGTTTGCTACCTCCCCAAATCTTATCTTTTAGTATTGGATCAAATTTTAAAAACTGATTTATTTTAATTTCGTTGAACATGTATGATGATTTAAAAAAATAAAGGTGATTAATCTCCTGAATAACTAACAAAGTTTCTTGGTGTTTCATACAATGTAACTTCCAGCTCTAGAGATTTAGGCAAATGCTTCCTTAACTTATTATAAGATATAACACAGATGTTTTCTGCTGTAGGGTTTAAGGTTTTGAATTCGGCTACTTCTATGTTTAGATTCTTATGATCAAAAGCATCTTCTATTTCAGATTTAATCAATTTTTTTAATATTCCTAAATCAAAAACATAGCCTGTTTCAGGATCTATTTCACCCGTTACTGCTACAATAATTTCATAGTTATGACCATGAAAATAAGGATTGCTACATTTTCCAAAAATTTCTAGATTTTTTTCATCAGACCAATCTTGTTTGTATAATCTGTGTGCTGCATTAAAATGTGCTTTTCTATATCCTGTTATTTTGGGCATCTGTAAGTTTTTTATATGATTCTTTAAAAATAATTTTAAACCAAGAGGTATATAGATTGGGGTTAAGTCCTATATCTTTCTTAACAGCTTCTAAAGACATCCATTTATAGGATGCAACTTCAACTATATTAATTTGTGGCTTTCCACTAAAGGCGCCAACCATGACATGATCTAATTCATGTTCTGTTAAACCATTGTCAAAAGGGGCTTTATAAACAAATGAAAACACCTCTTTTAAATCGGTTTTAAAACCCATTTCTTCCTCAAGGCGTCTCTTTCCTGCGGCTATATTAGATTCGCCGTCTCGTTGATGAGAACAGCATGTATTTGTCCATAATAATGGAGAATGGTATTTATGTGCAGCTCTCTGTTGCAACATTAAATCTCCTTTTTTATTAAATATAAATACTGAAAAAGCTCTGTGGAGAACAGCCTTTTCATGTGCTTCCATTTTTGGCATAAGACCTAATTGATTGTCTTGCTCATCTACCAAAATTACATTCTCTTCCATTTATTCTTATTCTAAAAACAAAAATACAAAAATGAACCTATTGATTTTTAGATTTTCACATATTAATGTTCGTTTAAAATCATTTAAAAAATCTAATATCTATATTTGTCTTATGCTTAAAATATCAAAATACATTGTTATTTTTCTCAGTTATTTCTCAATTTGTTTTTTTGGTTGTCAGCAACAAGAAAAAACAGTTACAAAAACAGTCTCACTAGTAAAAAAAAAGACTGTAGAAAAAGGTGTTGAAATAATCTTACAAAAAGGAACTGATTCAATTAATAAGACAAATGTTATCCCATTTTTAAAAGCTTATGGAAAACTCAATAAAGAAGCTACTGTCTTATTTGAAACTCGATTAGGAACTATTAAAATTAAACTATACCAAGAAACTCCCTTACACCGAGCCAGTTTTATTTTCTTAACTAAAACTGGATATTTTAACACAACTGCTTTTCATAGAATTGTGCCAGACTTTATAGTACAAGGAGGGAATTCAGACCATCCAATCACAAGAAAATTAAGAATAAAATACAACTACAGAATTCCAGCAGAAATAAAAAAACACAGAAAGCATAAATATGGTGCTCTGGCTGCAGCAAGACAATGGGAAAATAACCCCACAAAAACTTCTTCTCCTTTCGAATTTTACATGATTCAAGACAAAAGAGGAAGTCATCATTTAGATGGAGAACATACTATTTTTGGAGAGATAATTGATGGGTTTGAAACTATGGAAAAGATTTCTAGACTAAAAACTGATAAAAAGGAATGGCCATTAAAAGAAGTTTTTATTAAAGCAACAGCACTCAAATAGTTATATAAAATTGAATATAAATTCTAATTTTTATATAAAAACATCATAATTTAAATATTTTCTGAACTAAACTTTACTGATTTTAACTGGTTCATACCATTATCAGAAACAGTCCAAACAATAAAAACCTCATCATTCATAATTTCTAATTGAGGAACTCCGGTATTTCTACCACCGTCTATTTCAGATATTGTAAATGCCTTAGATACTTGGCCGTCAATAGAAACTTTTTTAACTCTTAAGTAAGTTCCAATATCATCCACTTCCATATAACTAACCAAAACTTCTTTTGGATTTAAAAAAGCTACATCTACTCTACCTATTGCATCTAAATCGTTCAATTGCATAGGAGGATTAAATGTGTCTCCATTAGATGTTGAAAAAGAAATATTTACCAAGGGCTTGTCATTTGCGGCTGTAAACCATGCAACTGCTAAATTAGTTGAGTTTACAACTACTTTTGGACCGTTCACAGGGCATCCATTTATTTTCCACCCGTCAAGATGAATAGGCGTGGGAATTTGCCAAATTCCATTCACGTATTTAGTACTATAAATATCTCTAAACTCTTCCTCACTTCTATCTCTATATACAACTATAGGACCATCATTTGTCATGGCAATAGATGTTTGGCAGCAATCACAAGTAGCAGCATCTAATTCACTTTCATTTAAAATCTCTCCAGTATTGGTGATTTCAGCAAATCGTATAGTCATTGCTTTGTGATGACCTTGTTCAGTATCTTCTATTGTATTTCTTCCATCTAACCAGGTAATAAAAAACCCTTTTTCATTTGTAGGAATCATACTTACAAAACCATGTTCGGCTTCAATTCCATCAGTATTCAATAAAAAATTTTCTTTTATTTTTTCTCCAGAAAGTGTTTCTAAATTTAAAACTACATCGTATGTATAAGTACCAGAAGCTGACTTTTTCAAGTAACTAGTTAAGATTAAATCTTCATTGATAGCATTTGCAGGGAAATCAGCCCAATTTACAAACCAATCGGAACCAGAAGTTACACGAACAGGTGGTTTCCATTTTTTATCTTTAAACTGACTGTAATACAACACAGTTTCTTGGTCTACTTCAGATGAAATCCAAGAGAGTGTTAAATTGCCATCTTTAGATACCAAATTAGGTTCTGCATTGTTTTTACCAAATGAAAATTGAATATTTTCAATAATAACCTCCTGTTTTGAGCAAGAAATTAAAAAAGTCAAAATAATTAGTACTATACTATTCTTCATACTAAAATGCTTTTAATTTTTTTATCATTTGCTTAGAGTCCCATTCAATAGCACCAACCGACGTTTTTACTTTTTTACCATCCTCATTAAAAACAATTGTGGTAGGTAAGGAAAAGATACGCATAGAAGCCAATGATGTAGTTGATTTCAAGTAAGTGAAATTATAATTTTTACGGTCTTTAAATTTAGAAATTCTATTAATCCCTTCATCCGAAACTAATAAAAAAACATAATTATCTGATTTTAAAATTTCCTGAGCTTTTAATAAAGATGGCATTTCTTGAATACATGGCCCACACCAAGTTGCCCAATAATTGATTAAAACTTTCTTTCCTTTAAATGAAGATACTTCAACTTTATTATTATCTAAATCAACGTAATTTGCTCTTACCTGATTAGACTCTAAATCTGTTAATTTGATATTTTGAGAAATGACAGAATTACATCCAAAAAACAAAATCGAACAACAAATGATTACAAGGCTTCTCATTTTTAAATTATTTTTGTCAAGGTATAAAAAAACATATTAAAAATTGTTTAACAAGCAAGTATTTATAATCTACAATTCTAAAATTTTAGAATAAAACGTACCTTTGCACATCAATTTTTGTAGATGAGCTTTTTAAAAGAAATAGAACGAAGAAGAACTTTTGGAATTATATCCCACCCAGATGCTGGAAAAACTACTTTAACCGAAAAGTTACTACTATTTGGTGGCGCAATTCAAGAGGCTGGTGCAGTAAAAAATAATAAAATTAAAAAGGGTGCAACTTCAGATTTTATGGAAATTGAGCGTCAGCGTGGAATTTCTGTGGCAACCTCTGTTTTAGCTTTCATTTATAATGATAAAAAAATAAATATTTTAGACACACCAGGTCACAAAGATTTTGCTGAAGATACTTTTAGAACTTTAACTGCGGTAGATAGTGTCATTGTTGTGATTGACGTTGCCAAAGGGGTTGAGCCTCAAACTGAAAAATTAGTTGAAGTATGTAGAATGAGAAGTATTCCAATGCTCGTTTTTATAAATAAGTTAGATAGGGAAGGTAAAGATGCTTTTGATTTATTAGATGAAGTTGAACAAAAATT
>CAZAIL010000080.1:0-10066 GCA_964485155.1 uncultured Flavobacterium sp. | reverse complement strand
TAGAAACCCATCAAGAGTTTGATGGTAATGGAGGAGAAAACAGACTTTCAGTTGTTGATGATATTCAAACTAATTATGCCAGAGATCACGGAACGCACGTAACCGGAACCATAATAGCATCAGGAGTAAACCCAGAAGCCAAAGGGATGGCTCCATATGCTACCGCCTTAGGATATAATTGGACGAACGATACTCCAGAGGCTGCTGCGGCTGCCGAAAACGGAATGCTTTTATCAAATCATTCTTATGGATACCAAACGCCTCCCGATGAATGGTATGGGGCGTATTTAATTGACGCTAGAGATTATGATGAAATCATGTATAACGCACCTTATTACCTTCAAGTAGTTGCAGCAGGAAACGATGGCGCTAGCGGAACTGTCAATGAAAACCCCTTAGACGGTAATGATTTATATGACAAATTGAGCGGAATGGCTACTTCCAAAAACAATATAACTGTAGCAAACGGTCGAGATGCAGTTATAGATTTAGAAGGAAATTTAGTTTCTATGAATAGAAATACAGGAAGTTCAGAAGGGCCAACAGATGATTTAAGAATTAAGCCAGACATTACTGGAAATGGAACAGGCGTTTTCTCTCCTATTGCAGGATTAGACATCTCATATGGTACTTCTTCAGGAACCTCCATGGCCTCTCCCAATGTAATGGGATCTCTGCTTTTATTGCAGCAACACCACCAAAACCTTAATGGATCTTTTATGAAAGCCGCCACATTAAAAGGTTTGGCACTTCATACTGCTGATGACATCACTCCGGATATCTCAAATGAAAATACTCAATCATTAATTGGTCCAGACGCAACAACAGGTTGGGGATTAATGAACACAAAAGTAGCAGCAGAAACGATTAGTAATAATGGTTTTTCTACTATATTGTTAGAAGAAACATTATTAGAAGGAAACACATTTACTTTAACGGTAAATTCTGACGGCTTAAGCCCTTTATTAGCGTCAATTTCATGGACAGATGTTGCGGGAGAAATAGCAAGTGGAACAGCGAACGATACGATACCATCCCTAGTTAACGATTTAGACATCAGAATTACACAAGTCATAGAGGCAGAGACGTCAACATTTTTACCATGGAAATTAACCTCGGTAGAGACAAATGAACAAGGAGATAATATTGTTGATCCATATGAAAGAATAGATATTGATAATGCTTCAGGTGCTTATACTATTACCGTTTCTCATAAAGGGGACTTAGTTAATGATTTACAAAATTTCTCTTTAATTGTAACTGGCTCTATTTCTGACATTAACATAACTAGCACCAATCCTTCTGTAATTCAATGCTCAACAACAGATGCTGTGTTTAAGTTTGATTATCAACAATTAATTGAAACAACAACAACCGTATCGGTAGATAATTTACCCAATGGGGTAAGCGCTGTTATATCACCATCGTCAATAAGTGAGGATGGAGAGATTGTAATAACAGTAAGTGGCTTACAACAAGTTCCCGCAGGCGTTTATGATATAAGTGTTACTGCAACAAATGGCGAAGAAATACATACGAAACAAGTTGAATTAAAAGTTGTTCATCCTGACTTTATAGACAACCCCATGAGCTTAACGTATCCTTCAAATTCTGAAACAGGAATTCTGCCAGCAGAAATCCTATTTCAATGGGAAGAGAATATAAATGCAGAAAGTTATACTATAGAGGTCTCAGATAATCCCTCGTTTACAAATATTTTAGCAACAGGGACGCAAACAGACGTTACTTTTACAGCAACGGGTCTTGATGTTAATTCTATTTATTACTGGAGAGTAAACCCCATTAATCAATGTGGTATAGTGATGTCAACAGAAATCTTTAGTTTTCAAACAACACAGCCAGAAGATTGCTCAAATACCTATACAGCAACAGATTTTTCAAATGATCGTTTATCTCCAGGATCATCTAATTCTTCTGCTTCACTTCCTATTTTAATAGAGGATGACTTAACAATTAGCAGGTTAATTGTAAGTGCAGATATTACACACTTAGCAGTTGGAGATCTTGAGTTAGTTGTACAAGAGCCAGAGGCAATAGGATCAAATGACATTGTGCTTCTTCAAAATGCTTGTGGTGAAACTCCTAATATAACCAATGCAATATTTGATGACGAAGGCTTAGACTTAGATTGCGGCACTTCAGATCCAGCAATTACAGGGACTATTATTCCATCTCAAAGTTTAGCTAGCTCTGCAGGTAAAAGCTCTTTAGGGACATGGCTTTTAATAGCTCGTGATGGTGTGGCTCAAAACGCAGGACAGTTTGTAGCAGGATATTTAGTTGGAGCAAGCATAACTGTTTGTTCCGTACAAGCAAATTCATCTGTACCAAACTTTGTAAACAACACGATTAATGTTACTGCAAATGGTGCATCTGTTTTTACAACATCAGACATTGAAGCGTCAACACCTTCGCAAACAGCTGTTCAACAAGTATACACCATAGTAACACTTCCAATAAAAGGATTCATTACAAAAAATGGTGCTACTATGATTGTTGGTGAAACATATACCCAAGCAGATGTTAATTCAGGAATCATGGGATATACAAATTCACAAACGACACTTTTCACAGATTCATTTAAAGTAGATATTACAAATTCTGTAGGCGGGTGGTTGCCAAATCAAGTTGTTAATTTAGAAGCAACTACATTGAGCATCAATTTATTTAATTTATCAAATGTATCTATCTATCCAAATCCATCTAACGGTATAATTAATGTTCGTTTTGAGACAATATCAAACGATATTATAAAAATAGCTTTATATGATTTACAAGGAAGAAATATTTATAGTTCCAATCATACAAATAACCAATCTTTATTTGATGAGCCTATAGCTACAGGAAAACTTTCAAATGGGGTATACTTATTAAAAGTATCTCAAGGAAACAGAAGCGCAACAAAAAGAGTTATTATTTTTAAATAAAAAACACACTTTTTTATATTATAAAATGAGGCTACTAAGTAGCCTCATTTTTTATGAAACTTTGGCTTGGACTGATTCAAATCACTACAATTAAAATGAAAAAAAAAGATCCATATGCAGCTTTAAGAATCAAAGAGTTTAACATCTTTCTATTAGTTCGTTTTGCTCTAATTTTCGGATGGTCTATGCAATTTATTGTAATTGAATGGAAGGTATATGAATTAACAGGAGATCCATTATATTTAGGGATAATTGGTTTAATGGAAATTATTCCTGCCTTATCTATGGCTTTATTTGCGGGTCATATTGTAGATCAAAAAGAAAAAAGAAACCTATTGGCTTTATGTATTGCGGCCTTTTCTTTAATTAGCTTTGGCCTTTTTTGGATTACATCAGACGCCGTTAGTAGAGTGCTTTCAACACAAACACTATTATATTTAATATATGCCTTTGTTTTTTTTGGGGGTTTCTTAAGAGCATTTTTTGGTCCCATTATCTTTTCTTTAGTTGCATTAATTGTCCCTAAAAAGATATATCCAAACGCAGCAACCTGGAACAGTTCTTTGTGGCAAATGGCACGAGTTTTAGGGGTTGCTTTTGCTGGATTTTCTATTAATTGGATTGGTGTACACTGGTCTTTAAGTATCATTTTCTTCTTGGTTACTTTTTCGTTTTTTGTATTATTTAAAATTAAAAGAAAACCGGTTTTAAATCCTAAAATAGGCGAGCCTGTGTTAGAAAGTTTAAAAGAAGGAGTTCGTTTTGTCTTTAAAACAAAAGCAATTTTAGGAGCACTAACCTTAGACATGTTTTCTGTTTTATTTGGAGGAGCTATAGCATTGTTAGCGGTTTTCGCAGAAGACATTTTAAAAGTAGGCCCACAAGGCTTTGGTATTTTAGTTGCGGCGCCTTCTGTTGGCTCTTTTCTAACCATGTTGATTACTGCTTATATTCCCATCAGTAAAAATGCAGGAAAGAAGCTTTTAGTGGCTATTTTTGGTTTTGGTGTTTGCATTATTGTTTTCGGACTCTCTTCCTTTTTCTGGGTTTCTGTTATTGCCTTATTCTTTAGTGGAGTTACAGATGGGGTTTCTATGGTAATTAGACAAACAATCTTACAATTAAAAACACCAGATCATATGCGTGGCAGGGTTTCTTCTGTAAACTCAATGTTTGTTGGTTCTTCTAATGAGCTAGGTGCTTTTGAAAGCGGAGTAACCGCTAAATTAATGGGAACTGTTACTGCAGTTGTTTTTGGCGGAACAATGACTTTAGTTACCGTTGTTGCTACCGGAATAGCAAATCCTACTTTAAGAAAATTAGATTTGACTAAAGATTTAGAAGCACACGAAAAAGAGTAATTTTCTATTCAAAAGAAGTAGCCTGTTTTAATTCTTTTAATAGCTCTTTTTTGTTTTTTTCCAAGGTCTCTTTATCCCAAGAAAAATAGTTTGAAAATTCATTTAAAACGAGAGTCTTATAAAGATCAACACTATCTATATTAAAATAAACCCTCCCTGTTCTTCGCATAAAAAAATCTACTGGAGAACAAGCCATTTCGTATTGAATAGTAAACCAAACTTCGGCTTTTATTATTTTTTCTTGCGGATCTTTACCTGTTAATTCATCAAACTTTTTTAAAATAATATCGGCTTGCTTACCATAATTATAGACTAAATACTCTGCATCTTTTTTATCAAACTGCTTTTCAGCTATTCTCTTGTATATGATTTCTGTATAGCTTTTTACCTCACCAAAATTAGCAAACGCACCACCAGAAAGGATAATTTCTTCTGTTTGTATTTCTTTAAAATTTTTAAAGAACCTGCGACTGTATTTTTTGGTAACTAAATCTACAACTCGTTCAGCCATTTTACGATAACCAGTTAATTTACCCCCTGCAATAGAAATTAACTCTGAATCAGAAACAAACATCTCATCCTTTCTTGATAACTCAGAAGCAGTTGTTCCTTCTTCATGAATTAAAGGGCGCAAACCAGCCCAAGAAGACTGTACATCATTTAAAGAAATATGAATGTCAGGAAACATATTATTCACTGCGGAAATAAGATAAGTAGCGTCTACTAAACTTGTTTTTACATTGTTTTTGTTTGCTTGATAATTCGTGTCTGTTGTTCCAAAATATGTGACTTTTCCTCGAGGAATTGCAAACATCATTCGCCCATCAGGTATATCAAAATATATAGATTGTTTTATTGGTAATTTATCATGCGCTACCACTAAATGAACTCCTTTTGTCAATCGCAACTTTTTGCCTGCTGTAGAATGGTTTTTTTGACGTAAGGTATCTACCCAAGGACCTGTTGCGTTTACAATATACTTTGCTTTAATAGTAAATTCTGAATCAGTTAAAATATCTTTTACAGTTGCTCCGACAACACGATTATTTTTGTTTAAAAATCTTGAAACCTCTGCATAATTAATTGTTTTTAGGTTATATTTTAATGCTGTTTTTATAATTTCTAATGTTAAACGAGCATCATCTGTTCTATATTCAGCATAGTATCCAGCGCCTTTTAAAATACCCTCAGGAAGTAGCGGCTCTTTCTCTAAAGCATCCTCTTTCTCTAACATTTTACGTTTATCGTCACCTTCTACGGCAGCCAAAATATCGTATACCTTTAATCCAAATGATGTTAACCAAGAACCATAGGTTCCTCCATCAATTAAAGGTAAAATCATTTTTTCAGGAATTACTAAATGTGGTGCTAATTTATGTACAAGAGCGCGCTCCGTGCCTACTTCTTTTACTAGCCAAAAATCAAACTGTTTTAGATATCTTAACCCTCCATGAATTAGCTTTGTTGATTTACTACTAGTTCCTGAAGCAAAGTCGTTTTTTTCTACCAAGGCAACCTTCATGCCTCTGGAGGCGGCATCTAAGGCAATTCCTGCTCCTGTAATTCCGCCACCAACAACTAACAAATCAAACTCTTCTAATTGTAATTCTTTGATGGTTTTTTCTCTATTGAAAAACGAGAAGGTATTCATGATTTTTTTGAGACTTAACAAGTTTTTAGATCATGCCTTTTTTAGATGTATACAAAGACTTTAGTAAGTTACGAATTTATTTGGCTAAAATCCCTCTTTTCTTAATTTCTGGAATCATTCGTAAACTCCCTTCTTTAATGGTGTTTTTTCCGAAGAGAAAAGTTTTGTCTTTTAGTTGGTTGTTTTCAAAAAAAGAAACCTGAAAACGATTATTTAACACAAATAATTCTGGTTGAATAAACTCTACTTTTGCAAAAGTGTTTGCAGGTAAAGTATCTAATTTTTTACGAAGTAATGAGCTTTTTTTTGTTTCAGAAAACCCTTGAGATACAATAACAATCATTTCTATATCAACATTATTGTTGTTGACAACGTATACATTCCAATCGTTTGTTTTATAAAGTTCATTATATTCATAAACTACGGCTATCTCAACACCAGAAACTAAAGGGATTTGAAGATCTTTTTTCATAAATGCAATACGTTAATCAGTAAACAAATAGTTTTTTAAAGTGCTTGAAAATAAAGCTTAAAGAACAGACTTAAACTGTTCTAAGAAACGAACATCGTTTTCATAAAACATTCTAATATCTGGAATTTGATATAGTAACATTGCAATTCTTTCTATGCCCATTCCAAAAGCATAACCGCTATATACAGCAGGGTCTATATTGCAATTTTTTAGGACGTTAGGATCTACCATACCACAACCCATAATCTCTAGCCAGCCAGTACCTTTGGTAATTCTATAATCAGTTTCAGTTTCTAGCCCCCAGTAAATATCTACCTCTGCACTAGGCTCTGTAAACGGAAAATAAGAGGGTCTTAATCTAATCTTAGATTTTCCAAACATCTCTTTTGTGAAATACAACAAGGTTTGTTTTAAGTCTGCAAAGGAAACATCAGTATCAATATACAAGCCCTCAACCTGATGAAAAATACAATGAGCTCTCGCTGAAATATCTTCATTTCTAAAAACCCTTCCTGGAGAAATTGTTCTTATAGGAGGCTTATTGTTTTCCATATAACGAACCTGAACCGACGACGTGTGAGTTCTTAATAATGTGTCTGGATTTTTGTCAATAAAAAAAGTATCCTGCATGTCTCTTGCCGGATGATACTCAGGAAGATTTAAGGCTGTAAAGTTATGCCAATCATCTTCAATCTCAGGCCCCTCAGAAACGGTAAAGCCAATACGGTTAAAAACTTCTATTATTTGATTCTTTACTAAAGAGATAGGATGTCTAGATCCTAATTGTATCGGTTCAGAAGGCCTTGTTAAATCACCATAAAAACTCTTCTCACCTTCAGAACTTTCTAAAGTGTCATTTAAAAGAGTTACTTTTTCTTCAGCGGCTTTTTTTAAATTATTTAAAGCTTGACCAAAATCTTTACGCAATTCAGCATCAACATTCTTAAATTCAGAAAACAAATCCTTTAACAACCCTTTGCTTCCTAGGTATTTAATCCTAAAAACTTCTACATCTGCTTTTGAAGTTGCTTTAAATAAACGAACTTCTTCAATGAGTTCTTTAACCTTGTCTAACATGCTCTATACATCAAATAAATAAAGCACAAATTTACATTTTTTATAAAGAAAGTAATTCAATTTCTTCTGTAAAACGAAATTCTACACGAAAACGATTGAATACTGATACTCCGGGAAGAAACAAAATTAAAAAAGTGTTATTAAGATGTCCTAAAATATATATCTTTGCGACTTATTTAAACAAGTAAACAACAAATTAAAATAAGCATATGGAAGCAAAAATTAATGCTTTTATGGAGTTGGTGAAGCAGAGAAATCATCATGAGCCAGAATTTATTCAAGCTGTTCAAGAAGTAGCAGAAACTGTAATCCCTTATATCGTTGAGAATGATATTTACCACGGGAAAAACATTCTACTTAGAATGGTAGAACCAGAAAGACTTATATCATTTAGAATAAGCTGGGTTGATGACTCTGGAGAAATTCAAGTAAATAGAGGATATAGAATTCAAATGAATTCAGCTATTGGACCTTACAAAGGAGGTTTACGTTTTCACCCAACGGTAAACGCTAGTATTTTAAAGTTCTTAGCTTTTGAACAAGTTTTTAAAAACTCACTCACAACACTTCCAATGGGAGGTGGTAAAGGAGGTGCAGATTTTGATCCTAAAGGAAAATCGGATAACGAGATTATGCGTTTTTGTCACGCTTTTATGAGTGAATTGTTTAGACATATTGGCCCAAATACAGACGTGCCGGCCGGAGATATTGGAGTTGGTGGAAGAGAAATTGGCTTTATGTTTGGAATGTATAAAAAATTAAAAAATGAATTTACTGGAGTTTTAACCGGAAAAGGAGCTTCTTGGGGAGGATCTTTAATCAGACCAGAAGCAACAGGATACGGAACGGTTTATTTTGCAGACAACATGTTGAAAGTAAACAACGATTCATTTAGTGGAAAAAGAGTTGTTATTTCTGGATCTGGAAATGTAGCACAATATGCCGCCGAAAAAGCAATTGAGCTTGGCGCAACCGTATTAACAATGTCTGACTCTGGAGGATATATTGTAGATGAAGACGGAATTGATTCAGAAAAGCTAACGTTCTTAATGAATCTTAAAAATGTACGAAGAGAAAGAATTAGCGCGTATGTAGACAACTATCCAAGAGCAAAATATGTTGCAGGACAAAGACCTTGGTCTGTTAAATGTGATATTGCTTTACCGTGTGCAACTCAAAATGAATTGAACGGAGAAGAGGCAAAAACATTAGTTGCCAATGGATGTACATGCATTTCTGAAGGCGCAAATATGCCTTCTACTCCAGAAGCAATTCACGAGTTTCAAAAAGCAAAAATTTTATTTGCTCCAGGAAAAGCCTCCAACGCAGGAGGAGTTGCCACTTCTGGTTTAGAAATGAGTCAGAATTCACTTCGATTAAGTTGGTCTAGAGAAGAAGTAAACGAGCGTTTAAAAGACATTATGGAAGATATTCATGATTCTTGTGTTGCCTACGGAAAGAATGATGACGGAACTATTGATTACATTAAAGGAGCAAATATTGCTGGTTTTGTAAAAGTAGCAGATGCAATGTTGGCTCAAGGAGTTGTTTAATATTGATATTTAAAAAAGAAAAAAGCGCCATTAAGGCGCTTTTTTCTTTTCAAAAAACATAATATTTGTAAAAAAAACAGCTTTATGGGTACTACATATCACTTTTTAATAGGGTTTATTATGTCTTTCTTAGGAACCCTGTTTCCAAGCATGTTAAACATGACCTCTGTTAAAATAAGCATTAAAGAGACTCAAAAGAAAGCACTTTATTTTTCTGCAGGAGTTTCTTTGATTGTTATTATTCAGGCTTATATTGCTGTTGGTTTTTCAAAAATATTACTAGACAATCCAAGGTATTTAATTGTACTTCAACAAGTAGGAACCATTGTTTTTATTGGGCTTTCGGTGTTCTTCTTTAACAATGTAAGGAAGCAAAAAAAGAAACAATTAAAAAACAACAGTAGAAAAGGGAAAGGATTTCTTTCTGGCATTTTACTATCTTCTTTAAACATGTTTGCAATCCCTTTTTATTTTGGGGTTACTAGCTTTCTAGTGATGATGCAATGGTATGAATTTACTCTTGTTAATAATATCTCCTTTGTTTTAGGCTCTGCTCTAGGTACATTTTCTATTCTTTTATTATATACGTATTTAGCAAAAAAAATAGAAAATAAAATAGAACATTTAGCAAATCAAATGGATTTAGTACTAGGAATTATTACTGGACTGATTGTGATAATCAATGTAATAGATGTTCTATTATAAAATCAAAGTTTTGTAAATTTATAGCGTGAACATCACGTTTCAATATCGAAAAATTATTCATGTAGATATGGATGCTTTTTATGCTTCCGTTGCACAATTAGACAATCCAGAGCTAAAAGGAAAACCTATTGCTGTTGGTGGTGGCGGGAAAAGAGGTGTTGTTGCCGCTGCGAGTTACGAAGCCAGAAAATATGGAGTTAGATCTGCAATGAGTGGTGTTTTGGCCAGACAAAAATGCCCACATCTTATTTTTGTAAAAACAGACTTAAGAGTTGGTCCAAGACCAGAAATATTTGCAA
>CAZAIL010000079.1:0-10305 GCA_964485155.1 uncultured Flavobacterium sp. | reverse complement strand
ATGGTAGACTCTAAAGCGCTTGGCGAGGCACGTAATGTTGTTGTAGAAGATTACAAACATTTTAAGGAGTTAGAAGCTTGGGCAAAATCTGTTGAAGGAACTGGGGTGCATCTTTGGCCACAGATTAATCATCCGGGGAGGCAGGCTTTTGCGTCAATCAATAGAGTAGTAGTCGCCCCATCTGCCATTCCGCTAAAAATGGGTGGTGCTTCAAAAATGTTTACCATGCCTAAGGCCTTATCTGAGGAAGCTATTTGGGACATTATAAAACGTTTTGGCAACACGGCAAGAATTTTAAAAGAAGCAGGGTTTACTGGTTGTCAAATTCATGGAGCCCATGGATATTTGGTGAGTCAGTTTTTATCTCCTAACAGTAATATTAGAACAGATCAATGGGGAGGTACATTAGAAAATAGAGCACGCTTTGTGTTAGAAATATATAGAGAAATTCGACGTCAGGTTGGAGCAGACTATCCTGTAGGAATAAAAATTAATTCTGCAGATTTTCAGCGAGGTGGTTTTACCGAAGAAGAATCTATGGAGGTTATTCAATTGTTAGGAAATGAAGGAATGGATCTCATTGAAATTTCTGGAGGAACCTATGAAAAACCTGCAATGATTAAAGGAAACCGTAAAAAGAGTACTGTAGAACGAGAAGTCTATTTCTTAGAGTATATAGAAAAAGCACGAAAGCTAACAAAGACACCATTATTACTTACTGGTGGTTTTAGATCTGTATCAGTAATGGAAGATGCCTTGGCTAGCGGTAAGTTAGATGTTATTGGTTTGGCAAGACCTTTTTGTTTGTATCCAAAACTAGCCAATCAAATTTTTGATGGCTCTGTAAAACAATTTGAAGCACCTATTCCTCGTATTGGAATTAAATTTCTAGACAAGCTTGGTGGCGTAGAGTTACCGTGGTATGAGCTTCAAATACAGCGAATTGGTAAAGGTAAAAAGCCTAAAAGGAACCTCCCAGGTATTTTGGCTTTCTGGTTCAGTTTAAAAAGCTTGTTTTTAAAATCATTTTGGAAAAACTAAATTTTATCACAAAATAAAAATTATTTAGAATATATCTCAATATTTTTTTTTTGAAGATTCGTATGTAGTTTTACAACTCAATGCAAAGCAATAAATTTACTTTAGAAAGGTGTGGTGTAAAAAGGATTATTTTATTAGCTCTACTATTTGTGCTTCTTGGTACTCTTTTGGAATTATACTTGCTTGATCATTACTAAGACACATTGCAATTAATTCCGGCTTTATGCATTGGAGGTGCACTTATAAATCTCTTCGTACTTTTTTTTAGAAGATCTCAAGTAATCATTAATCTATTCAAACTAGTCCTTGTGTTAACATCTCTAAGCGTAATCTACGGTGCTTTCTTGCACTTACGCTAATTACATTTGAGCAAGACATGAAACCTACAGCAAACTTCTGGGAGCTTTTTTCGGAAAGTTTATCAGGAGCTTTACCCACCTTAGCACCCGTGAGTATGATTGTCTTAGCATTAATTGGTTATTCATATTTAATTTTAATAAAACAACAAAATGAAAAAATTCAGTAAACTAGTAATCGTCTTTTTATCTATAAGTGTTTTTTTAGTATCCTGTAAAGAATCTACAGATAAGAAACAAAAAACAAACACGACCGTAGAAAATAAAAGACCTGAAATTACAACAGTATCAGTTTTAAATGCCAATCTTGCTACCGAATCAGATTTAATGACGCTGGGACTTTCATCAGAGGTAGTTGCAAAGCTACTAGAAGCAAGACCTTTTGTAACGATGAATGATTTTAATGAAATAATGGAAGGAGTGAATACAGAAGAACTCTTTAAAAAATTGTTTGTACCATTTAACTTAAACACCACTGCAGAGAAAGATTTTAAAATGATACCTGGGGTTGGTGATAAAATGGCGCATGAATTTGAAGAGTATAAATCTTATACTAGTATTCTTCAATTTAAACGTGAAATTGGTAAGTATGTAGATGAAAATAAACCGAAGAGATTAGAGCGTTTTGTATATCTAAAAGAATAATATAATTAATAGATGAGTCATAGTAATCTATTATTTAAATAATGGATTACTGTAGGTTTCATTCAACATCAATTCATTTAATAAAGTTGATCTTTTAAAATTGGTTTTTTAATTTATTGACTTCTTTAGTGATTGTTGGTATATCTTTTGAGTCTTTAGAAATGAAAACTTTGTTATATTTAATGTTTATAGGTTCCGTCAGGCAGCACAGTTGGCATTTTATAATTAGGATTTGTCAATAACGAAAATATAGCAGTGTCTGTATTTTTAACTAATATCCGTGTATTTAATCTCCATTCATTGTCAATTTCATTCAATCTATTTTCTTGAGCTCCCAACATTGAGGTGATTGTCCAGTATAGATATTCTATAGTTTGGCAAGAGGCATAATCACAAGTTTCATCATCATACGTATACCAAGCATTTGATGGGTATTGATTTGGTATTGTCATAAATTGCCCTCCTCTTGCGATATCCATTGCATTTGCAAGTTCTGATCCTACATTCTGACCAAAAGCTTCCGGATAAGCATAGGAATGACCTGCATTGTTAATAATATGAAGTACTTCTTCTAAGGTAGCATCAAATGGACCAGTTTTTCCATCAGTTACAAAATTAGGATGCGTTTCATCATTCCCTAAATCTTGTCCTTTTCTTCCGTTTGGAAGATCAATATCAAGATCATTTTCTCTTTTCCACATGACTAAAAATGCTTTATTTTCTATCATATTGTCTAAAACTAGTTGATCATCTACTATTCCGTCTTCATCATTGTCAAGATATTGAGCCATCACATTTGCGGCGTGTAGTAATTTAATATCTTCTATGGCTTTAACAGCATAAATATCAATTCCAAACACAACTACTTTTCTATTAAAACTAGTGAATCCCTCGTCAGTATGACTAACAATAGTGAAGTTGGGGTCGTTTCCTGGAGAAATTACTGATGAGGTGGCTTCGTTTTTATCACAACAGATAAATGCCATGATAGTTCCCATCACAAAAACTTTCAATTTCTTAATGATCATAGTTATCGAATACTTATTTTTTTATAATTTTTTTTGTGATGCTACCTATTGAGGTTTCTATCTTCAAAAAGTAGAAACCTGAATTTAAATTGGTAATATCAATAATTCTATTAGTTAAATTTACTTTTATACTTACACCCAAAGAATTGTAGAGAATAACATTATTAAATTGTATTGGAATGTCACGATCTAAATGAATTAAATCACTAGTGGGATTTGGAAAAACACGAATACTTTTATTCAATGCTTCATAATTTGAACTTGATAATGTATTGTCTATGTATTTTTGAAAAAATAACCAAGCCTCTTCACCAGCTTCAATATCCATGTTTCCAGATGAGCCAGGCCAATCATGTCCAGCACCAACTAGCTCATAGTACCATACTTCATTATTATTTATACCATTTAAATGTTTTTCGCTTACAACGTAGCTACCGTCCGTAAAATTTGTATTAGGTAGTGTTTCAGTCTCTACAGTTGTACATTCATTTTTTTCTGAAAAATAATTAATGGTAAATGGTATACTTGGATAAGCTCCCCATCCATCATTATTGTTTTGATCACCTGCTAATGGCGTTACGTTATCTTGAGAACCATGTATTTCAAATATAGGGATAGGTGAGCTATTATTACACTCGTTTAAAATATCTTGTAAAATCATTCCTGCAACGGGTGCTACAGCTTTAAATGTATTATATTCTTGGCAAGCTAGCATATAACACATTTCCCCACCATTAGACATACCAGTTGCAAATGTATAATTTGGGTTTAACCCATTGGATACCTGAAGATACTCGGCTAATTCAGTTAAAAACCCAACATCATCCACTGTTTCATTTTCATGAAACGCATAGCCTACATTCCAAAATCTATCACCACTTGAATCTAAAGTTCCTCTAGGATAACAAACAGCAAAACCATATTGGTTTGCAAATTGATTCATTTTTGAGTAATTTCTTATACTGCTTGCATCATCTGTAAATCCGTGCATTACAAATACCAATGGCATTTGATCATTTAAAACAGAAGGTTCGTAATAAATATATTGACGTGTAATTCCATCATGATCAAAATCTACATATTGAGCTTTTGCTGAAAAAATTGAACAAAATAATATAACTACGAAAAGTAATAAACTGTATTGATCTTTCATTTAATATTTTTTAAATATAATGATTTAAATTCAATGTTATTACTCAGAAAAGATTTAGGCAATAAATTTGATTTATTCAGCTAATCTAAATGATAACTTTTGTAATTCACTATTATTTTATTTTTAAAAAATGATATTTTTTAAAATTATGTAACTAAAAAAATAGTCTATGACCACCTTTTTAAATGAATTGACCTAAAATGAAACTGTTTTATTTAGTGTTAATTTTATTTTTACACAAATTATTATATTCAAATTGAACAGTAAATAAATGAGAAAAAATAATCTAATTCTTCTAAGTGTATTAATACTTCTAATTTCTAGTTCAACTTTAAGTGCTCAAAAAAAAGAAAAGACGTCTAAAATAAAGCAACCAAACTTCTTATTTGTTATGGTAGACGATCAACCTTTTGATGCCATTGGTTTGTCAGGTCGCTATCCATTTTTAAAAACACCAAATATTGATTTATTAGCTAAAGAAGGTGTTAATGTAAAGAATTTCTTTGTTACGCAATCTATTTGCTCTCCATCTCGAGCTAGTTTTTTAACGGGTACCTATCCACATATTCATGGTGTAAATCAGAATAATCGTCATGTAGACCCAAAATGGGACGAATTTGCTCCTTTTTCAAGTCATTTACAAAAAGCAGGTTATCAAACAGCACACGTGGGTAAAATTCATATGGCACATAAAAGAGAAAAGCAACATATAAGACCCGGTTTTGATTACTGGTTTAGTTTTATAGGACAAGGAAAATATTTTGATCCACCTGTTAATGAAAATGGACGCGAGTATCAAGAAAAAGGATATATGACAGATATTCTTACAGATAAAGCTATTACTTGGTTAAAAGAAAAACGAGATACAAACAAACCGTTTAGTTTAAACCTTTGGCACAAAGCGGTTCATCAACCGCATCTTCCAGCTCCAAGACATGCAGATTTATATGTAGATGTGGAATTGCCTACACCACCTTTTGATACTCATAAAGAGACTTTTAAAGGTAAGCCTGAATGGCAAAGAAAAAAAACCTACGGTTTTGAATGGAAGAAGAATCTTCCAATTCCTGCCGAACTTCCAGAACAAGAATGGCCAATAAATTATGACAGAAACATGCAGCTTTTGAGATGTTTAGCTTCTATTGATGAATCTCTTGGCAGGGTTTTAGCAACTTTAGAGGAAATGGGCGAACTAGATAACACAGTAATAATTTACACTAGTGATAATGGTTATTTTATGGGTGAACACACTTTTTTAGATAAGCGCTTAGCTTATGAAAATTCTATGCGTGTTCCTATGCTTATTCGGTATCCAAAATTAATTAAACAAAATACCCAAATAAAAGAACAATGTTTGAATATCGATATAGCTCCGACAATTTTGAATCTAGCAGGAATAGAAAAACCAGACTATATGCAAGGAGAATCTATGGTAAATTTATTGAAGGGTGAAAAAGAAAAGAACTGGAGAAAAGCTATTTTGTTTGAATATTATGTAGATAGTTATTGGCCTTATGCTGGTCCTAACCAAATTGCTGTTAGAACTGAAAAATATAAGTTGATAGATGCATTTTTAGAAAATGATATTGATGAGTTATATGATCTTAAAACAGATCCCGGAGAAATGAATAACCTGATTAACAACACTAAATATGATAAAATAGAGAAAGATCTCAGGAATCAGGCATCAATATTAAAAAAACAATATAAGTATAACCCAAACAGAGATTGGTGGTTAAAAGAAGTTATGAAATCAAAAAGAAATGAAACAAAACTCAAATAGTTATTATATGAGCAATACGTTTATTGTTGATTAGCCTTACCTTCATAGACATTTTAAAAAATCGTATTTTTACTTAGTAGAATATTTTTATCTTAAATTATTAAATTCTTGTGATATTTCGGCGATTTTTTTTTATTGTTCGTTTTTTGGTTTTTTTTATACCGTTTTCACTATTCGGACAGCAAATTAAACATCTTGGTGTTTATGATGGTATTAGAAGCGGAGCTGTTCGTGCTTTCGAAAAGGATTCCTTGGGTTATATGTGGATTGGTACTTCACAAGGTTTAAATAGATATTCTGGATATCAATTCAAAAATTATGATAAATTTCTATCAAGCGGTGTTGTAGATATTATTAGTGAAAACGGAAATCTTTTTGTTCTCGGGGCTAAAGGAGAACTTCTGCAATACAGTTACGAACAAGATACCTTTAAACAAATTTTAGCCTTAAAAAACGTAAAGTTTTTATCTTTTAAGATTCTCAACAGCACTACTATTATCATTGGACTTCAGAAAGGGCTACTAGTCTATGATTTAGAATCTAAAAACTTAAGTAAGGTTTTGCACTATAAAGCAATGTTTAATCGAA
Source organism: uncultured Flavobacterium sp. (assembly GCA_964485155.1). Classification (GTDB taxonomy): domain Bacteria; phylum Bacteroidota; class Bacteroidia; order Flavobacteriales; family Flavobacteriaceae; genus Polaribacter. The sequence continues at coordinate 3,711 of CAZAIL010000079.1, read as the reverse complement.
GAATTCATCTAAAAGAAAATAAAATTTACGTCGCCACTACAAAAGGAATCATTGTATATGATTATGTTCAGAATCCTACTCGATTAGTAAAACGTAAAACATTACTAAAAACTATTGAAGTTCTTGATTTTGATTTCGATAATCAAAATAGGATATGGGTAGGAACTTATCAGAAAGGACTTTTTGTAATTGATAATGAAAATGTTCAAAAAATAAAACTCTATGATGAGCGAATAAAAACATATACCATAAGAGCACTTAAATTTGATAAAAATAATAAGGTATTAATTTCCTTAGAAGGCTCTGGATTATTTATTATGGATGAAGGTTTTAAAGTTCTAAATAAATTAGAATACGATCCTAATAGTTTAAATTCTCTGAGTCAGAATAGTATCTATGAGATTTTTGTTGATGATGACAATTTCTACTGGCTAGGTTTGAGAGAAGTTGGTGTTGACCTAATTTATCCTAGAGATAACCCCTTTAAAAACATCTCTTATGTTCCCTACAAATTAAATAGTATTTACAACACTAATATTCGTTCTATTTATTATGAAAAAGGCGGAAATGTTTGGTTTGGTACCGAAAACGGGATCAGTAAGATATCACCTGATGGAAAGTGGGATAATTTTAACACGAACCCAGATTTAGCAAACAAGGCAGTATTAACAATAAACCAGTATGGCGATTATTTTATTCTAGGAGTTTATGGCATGGGATTGATTAAGTTCAACCCCAAAACAGGAGAAACAGCTAACTTCTCTCTAAAAGAAAAAGAAAAAAAATCTAAATTAATTTTTGCAACCTACCTTGATAAGAAAGAGCTATGGCTTGGAGGGTTTGATGGCCCTGTTAAACACTATCAAAATAATGTCTTAGTAAACAGTTATAAGACTGGTAACGCTAGGTCAATTGTTGCTGGGAAAGGAGATTTAATGTATATAGGTTCTGTAAATGGACTGTTTGAAATTAATAAGGTGACAAAAAGTTTACAAAGAATAAAAAATGTAGATTTTAAAAACACCGATCAGATTCATTCCCTATATTTTGACAAACAGAATAATTACCTTTGGATTGGAAATACACAAGGCCTATTAAAGTACAATCTAGCCACAAAGGAAATAAGACTAATTAATAAAGATGTAAACTTTGAATCGGGAACGGTGTTTTCGATTCAAAAAGATTCGAAAGAAAATTTATGGTTTTCAAGTTATTCAGGTCTGTGGAAACTAGATATTCAAAAAGAAGCTGTTAGAAAGTATGACAATGGAGATGGTCTTACCATAGGTACTTTTGGATTTGGAGCATCTACAAAATCTGAAGATGGTCGCTTAGCTTTTGGGGGCCCAAAAGGAGCTACACTATTTAATCCATCTAATTTACCAAGAGAAGAAGGTATATCGAAGATTTATATTTCTGATTTTCAAGTTAATGGGGTTTCTGTAGATTCTGTCTTATTAGAGAAAAATATAAATTTTCTTAATGAAATTGAGCTCAATTACAATCAGAATTCATTAAGTTTTGATTTTGAAACGCTCTCTCTTCATGGATCAAAAAAAACTACATTTTCATGGCAGCTAAAAGGGTACGATGAATTTCCAATAGTATCAAAAAATAGTAGAAAGGCTATTTACTCAAAATTAGCTCCTGGCAGCTATTCTCTTGAAACAAAAGTTACTAATGTAGATGGAGTGCCTTCTGTAGATACCTATAAAATTAATGTTTTAATTAAGAATCCTTTTTGGCTCAGCCATTGGGCATTTATATTATATGCTCTCGTGGGATCTGTGTTGTTGTATTTATTTGTTTTAGTAAAAAGATCAAGAGCTGATCAAATGTTTAATGAAAATAAAATAAAATTTTTCATAGAGGTAGCACATGATATAAGGACACCTATTACCTTGATTCAATTATTGGTCTCTCAACTGTTATCAGAAAAAAATAAATTTAATAATAATAATATTGAACTAATTCATCGAAATACTCAAAATTTAAACGAATATGTTACTCAGCTTTTAGACTTCCAGAAAGCAGATCGTAATATGCTAAAATTATCTGTTCGACAATTAGACTTAAAGAAAATATTATACAGAATTGTTGCTGAAGTTCAGCCACTACTAAAAGATAAGTCAATTGATATTATTGTTTCCGTTCCCAAAATAAATTTGTGGTTTGATGAGACTAAAATGTCTAGAATTTTTTATAACTTAATTATAAATGCTATAAAATACAGTGATGAAGGTGCGACAATCGAATTGAAAGCTTCAGCAAACAAAAAAAATGTTACCATAGATTTCATAGATAATGGATTAGGGATTCCTGAGAAAGAACAGAAAATGATTTTCTCAAGATTTACAAGAGGAACTAATATTAATAATAATGGGATTGCTGGTTCAGGGATTGGTTTAATGATATCAAAAAAAATTGTCGAATTACATGGTGGAGAAATCCAATTAAAAAGTAAGGAGAATTTGGGTTCTACTTTTACTGTAATTTTAAAAAACGGAAGTGAGCATTATAGTGAAAAAGATTTAATAATTGAAAATAGCACTGCTCATAGAGCAGCGTTTTTAGAAGATAATCTAGATACACATAAACTCATATTACTTGTTGAGGATAATGTAGATTTAAGGAGAACAATTAAAGATGAATTAGAAAAGAAATTTACAGTAATAGACGCTCCTAATGGTAAAGAAGCACTAGTAATAGCATTGGCAAAAAATCCAGACTTAATCATAACAGATGTTATGATGCCTGTTATGGATGGTAAGGAATTATGTAATATCATAAAAACTAACTTTCAAACCAGTCATATTCCTGTGATGATGATTACAGCTTTAAGCGAAGTTGATGACAAAATTGAAGGACTTGAAATTGGCGCTGATGCTTATTTAGAGAAGCCATTTAATATGAAGATATTAAACGCAATGGCTATTAACCTAATTAAATCAAGACAAGTACTCCATCAAATTATTTATTCAAAGTCAGATGGAAAAATAAAAGTAAAATCACCCGACGAAAATTTTTTATCCGAAGTAGTTCAGATTATCACTAAAAATTTCACAAATAAAGCATTTTCAATTGATTTTTTATCTGATAAAATTGGGCTTAGTAGATCTAATTTATTTAGAAAATTAAAAGGCTTAACGAACATGTCTCCTTCAGATTTAGTTTTAAAAATTAAACTAAATCACGCATCAGAATTGCTTAAAATCAACAAGGCTATTAGAATTAGTGATGTAGCTTATGAATCTGGATTTAATGACCCTAAATATTTCAGTACTTTATTTAAAAAAACTTTTGGGAAAACCCCTAAGGAATATAGTGATGAGTTTTAAATAATAGTGCACTATTTAAAAATTTACTTGAAATTATTCAGTAATGTCAAATAGTAAACTTTATTGGATAAAATTTAAACTGAAATTTGTTTTTTTTTACCCAATTTGTAGCGTTGTTAATAAAAATGATTATGTGTAAGAAGCTGTTTTTAATTTGTATGCTGCTACCATCCTTTGTGATTGCTCAACAAATTACACTTAAAGGAAATGTAATTGACGATGATTCAAATGAATCACTACCCGGTGTAACACTATTGATTAAAGGAACCTCTTTGGGTACATCAACTGATTTTGACGGTAATTTCACAATTAGCAGTAAAGTTGGAGATACTTTAGTGGTCTCTTTTCTTGGTATGAAAACTCAAGAAATAGT
>CAZAIL010000078.1:0-10345 GCA_964485155.1 uncultured Flavobacterium sp. | reverse complement strand
ATAAAGAATCCTAAAAAACTAAAAAAATGGCTATTAAACAGCTATTCTAAAATCATAAAAGAGTACTTAAAAAAGTATCCAAAAATAAAAATTTACATCAATAAAAAAGGAGACGTTACAAATGTCAAAAGAGAAGAAAATGGCAGCTGGCTTGAAGATTTCAAACTAATGAACATAATGAGCAAGGTCCCTAAAAAATTACATATTAAAAATGAAGTTATCATAACCATTAAAAAAATAATGTACCCAAAAAAAGAAAAAATATAAACCTAAAAATAAATAAAGATGAAAAAAACAAACGTAAGAGCAAGTATAGTAATGGTATTACTACTTGTAACAGGACAATTTATTAGCTGTGACAAAAAATTAATATCTACAATTGAAAATACAGCAACTAACATTGAAAATACTAATATTAAGAAAACTAAAGTCGAGGTATTTAGACAACCAGTAGTCTTTATTACTGGTATTGATAAGGAAACTAATAAATTCTACAAAAATGCACGGGAATATTTTATAAATAAAAAATATGAGGTAGTAGATTATACCTTTTCTCTTCAAGAAATTTTTACTTGGTTGAATAATAATTATGATGGAAATACCTATGGAGAAATTCATATTGTAGCTCATGGAAATCCATGGAGAGGTCTTTCTATGGAAACATTAATTAATGGAGAAAGGGTTACAACAGAACATTTAAGAAAAGCAATAACAATGGGTGAATTACCAACTTTAAAAGATGGAATTTCTAAAAACACCAAAGTTGTATTCCATTCGTGTGGCTTAGGAGAAAATACTGATTTAATGAAAACATTAAAAGATGCATTTGTTGGAGATGAAGTACCTAGCGTACTTGCATCTCCATATTATACAATTTTTGGAGGAGAATTTTCTGAACATTATTTAGCAAAACCCTACTATGTTTTTCATCCTTATGCAAATTCTCCTGGAAAAATAGATTTATCTAAAGAAATCTCTAGAAAATACAGAGAAGAAAAAGAAATTGATTGGTATGATGCATTAAACAATGAACAAGAAAGATATGTTGGTGACGCATACTCGTATAGGTTTAGTATACCAGTGGCTTGGGAATTCGATTTCACAAACTCAGATGAAGAAATGCCAACATTTAGAATTCCTGAGGAAATCATGGATTGGATTGAACAAGATGAAAAATTAGTGAAGGTACTTAGTAGCTATAATATCCCAATAGAGAAATTCAGATGGAGATCAATAGTAAAAGGCAATAAATTAATGATTAAAGGAAAAACAACCGTTCTATGTGTTCTTAAGCCTCTTATTAAACCTTATGGAGATTTACAACATGTAGAGCCAGACACAAATAATCTACGTTTATATGCAATAAAATAAATTTTGGAATGCTATTTGATTTAAAAAGAGAGGTATCTGTTGGAAATTAACAGCTATTTCTCTTTTCAAGCATGTGAATTAATGAAAAAAAACAAAAACTTAAGGATATTACTACGATTTATTTTGACTGCTAAATTCAAAATTATCTCCAATCCTATTTTTATGTTTTTCTATCTTCTATTAAGTATTTCTTTGTGTTCACAAAACAGTCAATTACAAAATTATTCGACTAAAGATGGATTGCCTCAATCTCAAGTGAATGATATTGTTCAAGACTCAATTGGGTATTTATGGTTAGCAACACAAGGCGGAGGTTTGGCTCGTTTTGATGGTCAATATTTTACAGTTTATAATGAAGACAAAGGTTTGAAATCAAATTTTGTTCAATCATTATTGGTAAAGAAAGATTCTCTTCTTATAGGTACTTCATCAGGGTTATCAATTCTAGTTAAAGGAAAAATAAAGAACTATGAAAGTCCGAGAATAAATAGAATTGTTTCAATTGATCAGAAAATACTAATCGCCACAAATAATGGAGTGCTTGAGTTCAAGAAAGATTCTTTACATGCTATTTATACTGTTTTAGCAATAGATTTAGCAGCTGTGACTGATATTAAAAAACTAGACAATGGTTATTATATAGCCACAAAAAAAGGATTATGGTTTCTTAATCAATTAGAGAAACCAACAACAGCAACTAGAATTTATAAGGGTGATTTTACTTCATTAACAAAAAATAATGGGTTTCTAATTGCTTCAACCTTTAATAAAGGGCTACTACTATTTAAAGGAACTTCACTTGTGAAAAAATATACACAGTACAAAAAAATTAATTCTGTTCATTATATAGACGATCATTATTGGATGACTACAGATACTCATGGAATTATTGTATTGAATAAAAAGTTTGAAAAAAAACAAACTATTAATCAAAATAATGCTCTAATGATCAATCAAATAAAATCCATACTAAAAGACACTCAAGATAATATATGGATTGGAACTTCTGGGGGTGGTTTATATAAGCTTACACAAAACAACTTTCAACATTTTGATCAAAAATCAGGATTAATTGGAGATAGAGTTTATGCTATACATACTACTATTAATAATGAAATATGGGTCCCAAATTCAGAAAGAGGAATCCTAAGAATAGATCACACAGGAAACACAAAAATAACAGAAGACAATGGGTATTTAAATGATGTAAAAATTACATCCATAGACTCTGATGAATTTAATAATCTATGGATTGGTACTCAAGGTAAAGGGGTTTTGGTCTTTAAGAAAAATTATTATAAAGACGATTCAACAAAAATAAATAATCAAAATAAATTTAATGAAGACAGATATTCAAACTATCATCTAATTATAGACACCATTCTTACTGAAAAATCTTTAGGTTCTAACAATATTAAAGATATTGAAATAGAAATTGGTGGAAACACTGCATGGGTAGCAACAGCAAGCTCAGGAATTATTAAAATACCTTTCAAAAACAACATAGATAACAATTATCAATATTTTGAGAAAAAAGAAGGAATAAAAGATCTACATATAAACGATTTGTATATACAAAATGCTGAGAAAGTTTGGTATACTACTAAAAATGGAAATATAGGGTATATTGAAAATAATAAGGTAAGAGATTATTATCAAATATTAGATAAAAATGTGGTTATTTCTTCATTGATCATAAAAGATCAATATCTTTTTTTGGGAACTATGGGCGATGGAATATGGATTGCTAATTTAAATAACCCAAGAGAAATTAAACCACTATTTGGAACAAAAAAATTGAACTCAAAAAATATATATCAGCTTATTTTTGATGCAGATGGTAATTTATGGGCAGGAACAGAAAAAGGGGTAAACAAAATTATTATAGATGCTAATACCTCTATATTAGATGTCTTTTATTTTGACAGAAATGATGGTTTTTTAGGCATAGAAACTAGTGAAAACGCTATCTCAAAAGATGTTGATGGTAATCTATGGTTTGGTACTATGAATGGTTTAACTAAATATATTCCTTCTAACAATCAACTAAAAAAAATAAAACCTAACATCTATTTTGAAGAAATTGAAGTAGCTTATAAAGCTTTAGATACTATTAACATAAATACCTATACAAAAACCTTAAAATTAAGACCACGAGAAAATCATCTTTCATTTCAATACAAATCTACAGATATTAATCATCCAAGAGGAATTGAATATCGATGGAGGTTAAACGGAAAATTTAGCCCTTGGAGCTCTAAAGACTACATAGATTTTGCTAATTTAGACAGTGGAAACTATTCGTTTATTGTTCAATCTAGAAATATAGATTGGATTGAAAGTGAGTTAATTAAATTTAGCTTTTTTATAGAAAAACCCTTGCTAGAAAAATTATGGTTTATTATTGCTGTTTCCTGTACACTCATTTCTACTGTCATATTTTTTATTTTACTTTCCTTCAAAAGAATAAAACAAAAAAATAAGCGTAAAATTTCACAGCTTGCGATAGAGAATCACTTGCTTTCTTTGGAACAAAAGACATTACAATTACAAATGAATCCTCATTTTATTTTTAATGTATTAAATGGCATTAAGGCATTAGGTTCTCTGGGGAAAACTGAACAAATGAATGAAACCATACATACATTTGCCTTCTTATTAAGAAGCATCTTAAATAGCTCTAAACTAGAAGAGGTATCCTTGGCAGATGAAATAAAAACGTTGCGCAATTATATGACTCTTGAACAGCAAATGAGTGTTAATTTATTTGAATATATCATAGATGTAAAGACCAATAACATAAACCCTGAGGAACTACTAATTCCTCCGATGTTGCTTCAACCTTTCGTAGAAAATAGCATTAAACATGGCTTTTATCAACTAAATAAAAAGGGTAAAATAACTATTAGTTTTTCTGTAAAAGGAGAATTTTTACAGTGTAAAATAAAAGACAATGGTATTGGAATTAAAAAATCTAAAGAACAAAAAAAACAACACCATACATCTATGGCAATGCAAGTAACAAAAGAAAGAATAGAGCGCTTATCTGGTAAAAATACTTTACATGTAACAGATGAGAATGGTACCTTAATATCTTTTATAATTCCTTTAAAAACTGACTATTAATTATGAAAAACCTTACAGCAATCTTAGTAGATGATATTCCTACAGCTTTACAATTATTAGCCTCAGATATCAAACAAAAACATGAATCAATCTCTATTATTGGACAAGCCAAAAGTGTGGTAGAGGCTGCCAAATTATTACAGAAAGAAGAACCAGATATCTTATTTTTAGATATTATGTTGGGAGATGGAACTGGTTTTGATTTACTAGAAATATTTCCAAATTTACGGTCCAATATTATCTTTGTTACCGCCAGTGACGAATATGCCATTAAAGCCTTCAAATTTGCAGCAATAGATTATATTTTAAAACCTTATTCTGATGAGGATTTACAACTAGCAATACAAAAAGCAAGTCTAAAAATTAAACCAGATAAAGAGCAGTTACGTGTTTTGAAAGATGCTATTTCTTCACCTAATCAAAGACCTCAGAAAATTTCATTGCATACATTAGATAAAATTATTGTTGTAGACCTAAATGATATTATACGATGTAAATCTGACAATAATTACACTGAGTTCTTTTTTAACGATAAAACGAAGATACTAGTCACAAAAACTTTAAAAACATTTTCAGATTTATTAAAAAAGCATCATTTTTTAAGAGTTCATCAAAGTCATTTGGTGAATACTAAGTACATAAAGGAATTTATAAAGTCAGATGGTGGCTACTTGGTTTTAAAAGACAAAAGTACAGTCCCTGTATCTATAAGAAAACGATCCGAGGTTATGGAAGCATTACAAACAATTTAAAAAGGAAGATTCTCTAAATCTACATTTCCTCCTGAAATGATGACTGCAACTTTTTTCCCTTTAAATAGCTTTTTGTCTTTTAATACTGCAGCAACTGCAACTGCACTTGAGGGTTCTATGATAATTTTCATGCGTTCCCAAACAAATTTCATCGCAGCTATTATTTCTTTTTCAGTCACACGGATAATTTTAGTTACATGATTTAAAATGATGGGAAAATTATTACTACCTAAATTAGTTCTCAATCCGTCAGCTATAGTATTGGTTGTGGTATTCATTTCAATTTTCTTACTAATTAATGAACGATAGGCATCATCAACTTCAAAAGGTTCAGCACCTATGATTTGTGTTTTTGGCGAAAATTGATTGGCAAACAAACAAGTTCCAGCAATGAGCCCTCCCCCACCAATAGGACAAATAATATAATCAAAATTGGCTTCTTGTTGGAGTAACTCAAAGCAAGCTGTTCCTTGTCCATAAATTACTTGAATATCGTTTGAAGGGTGTAAAAAAGTAGCTCCTGTCTTTTCTTGAATTCTTTTTGATGTACGTTCTCTAGCCACTATTGTTGGCTCACATTCTGTAACAAACCCACCGTAACTTAGGGTTCCTTCTTTTTTAATTTTAGGAGCATTACTAGGCATTACTATATAAGCCGGAACTCCTAAATTTTTTGCTGCTAATGATACTGCTTGAGCAAAATTTCCTGATGAATGAGTTACCACACCTTTGCATCTATCTTCTTCTGATAACTGTAAAATGGCATTTGTAGCACCTCTAATCTTGTAAGCTCCTGCTTTTTGAAAGTTTTCGCATTTTAAGAATACTTCACAACTAGCCAAATTATTTAATAATCTAGAACTAGATAATGGAGTTAAGTGGATGTGTGGTTTTACCCGATTATAAACTTCTTCTAAGTTATTTTTATTCATGGAAAGGCTTTGTGTAAAAATAAGAAAACTTCTAAAAACCAAAAAAAGCCTTCTCATTTATGAGAAGACCTTGTATTTTGGGTAGAAGATGGGGCTCGAACCCACGACCCTCGGTACCACAAACCGATGCTCTAACCAACTGAGCTACAACTACCATGTTGCTTTCGTACTGCAAACATACATATGTTTTCTTTACCTAAGCGGGTGCAAATATAATTTTTTTTTTTGCTCTATGAAAAGAAAAAATTATATTAATTTATCTAAAGACGTAATAGCAATAGAGCGTTCTACAGTAAAACCTTCTGCATGGTTTACTCCAATTAGCCTTCCTAATTCTTTTGCTCTGTATTGTATACTGTCTGTGAAGTTTTTTGAGGTAATAGGTGTTTCTGCTTCTTTACTGTTAGGATCATAAAACTGAGAACTATAGGCTAAAACAGCATCCATTTTTATATCCATAAAACCACTTACATCAACAACAAAATCTGGCTCAGTATTTTTCCATTGCATATAATGATACACCAGTTTCGGTCTCCACTTTTCTTGTAGCTTTCCATCAAGTTTCGTTTCAATTTTCTCTAAACCACTTAAAAAACAAGCATCAGAAACTAATTTACTTCCTTTTCCATGATCAATATGTCTATCATCTACCGCATTACATAATATAATTTCTGGTTTGTATTTTCGAATAGATTTTATAACTTCCAATTGATGTTCTTTATCGTTTATAAAAAAACCATCAGCAAATTTTAAATTTTCTCTTACAGTTACTCCCATAATTGCGGCTGCATTGCTAGCCTCTACTTTTCTTAATTCTTTAGAACCCCTGGTACCCAATTCTCCTTGAGTTAAATCTATGATACCAACTTTTTTTCCTAAAGAAATTTCTTTAGCTATAGTGGCTGCACCACCTAACTCAACATCATCTGGATGCGCCCCAAAAGCCAATATGTCTAATTTCATAAGTCTCCTTTATTTGTTTGTAAAAGTGCTTGTTCTATATCAGCAATTAAATCTTCAGGTTCTTCTATACCAACAGAAAAACGAATTAATCTGTCTGTAATCCCTCGTTCTAGTCTTTCTTCTTCACTTAATAGAGCGTGGGTTGTTTGAGCCGGACTTAATGTTGTACTTTCTACTCCAGCCAAACTTAATGATGGTTTTATAAATTGCAATGCATTCTGAAATTCCATAGCATCTATACCTTCCGCTAATTCAAAAGACATCATTGCTCCAAAGCCAATCATTTGTGAGGCAGCTGTTGCATGTTTTGGATGACTTTTTAATCCTGGATAATATACTTTCTCAATCAACGAATTTTCTTCTAAATATTCCGCTAATTCCTGTGCGTTTTTTGTTTGCTCTTTTACCCTTAAATTTAATGTTTTCATGCTTCTTTCTAACATCCATACGGTAAAATCGCTTAAATTTCCTCCCAAGTTAATTCCTGTTTCCCAAATTAATTCTATATGTTCTTTTGAAGCTGCAACTGCACCTGCTGATATGTCTGAATGACCTCCCATGTATTTAGTTGCAGAATGAATAATGACATCTATTCCAAAATCGGCAGGAGTTTGATTTATTGGTGAGGCAAATGTATTATCTATCATGGTAATAATTCCCTTCTCTTTTGCCAAACCAGAAATTGCTCTAATATCTGTAATTCCTAGTAAAGGATTCGATGGAGTTTCTATGTATAGAATTTTTGTGTTTTCTTTTAACAAAGGCTCAAAATCTTCAAACCTATCAGATTCTGTATAGGAATATTCTATTCCGTATTTTTCAAACTCTTTTGCAATAAAATTATAGGTCCCACCATAAATTACTTGCTGAATTACAACATGGTCTCCTTTTTTCAAAAAAGCTATTAAAGCTGTACTAATAGCGGCCATTCCAGAACTAAAAATTAATGCATCTTCGGTATGTTCTAGTGCTGCAATTTTTCTTCGCAAGGCTTCTTGATTAGGAGTATTAAAATAACGGGGATATCGTTTAACATCTACCTGATCAAATGCGTATGAAGTAGACATATACATCGGAGAAATAGCTCCTTTAAATTGTTCATCTTTTACTTCACCAATATGAACACATACAGAGTTAATACCTAGTTTTTTTGATTCTATCATTGAAAATATATTAAAAAACGAATTTACAAAAGAAACCACTAAAAAGAAACATATTTGTAGATCGGTTTTCTAAACTAAGAGAATCAATCATAGCAATGAATAATTTCAATATCTTCGTAGCATGATTTCAGTAGTTATTTTAGGTAGCGGAAATGTTGCCACACATTTAATTTATGCTTTTTTAAAGATAGACAGCATCCATCTAAAACAAGTATATACAAGAAATTTGACAGATGTAGCTAGCCTAAAAAGTACTGTTCCAATTATAAATGATTTATCATTATTAGAACAAGCAGATATTACAATTATTGCTGTGAGTGATGATGCTATTGCCGCTATTTCATCCAATATTAAAAACTCTCTTGTTGTTCATACTTCTGGAACTGTTGAAATGAATGCTTTAAATAATTCAGGAAACAAAGGTGTGTTTTATCTTCTTCAATCCTTTTCAAAAGAAAAGGAAGTAGGTTTTACAAATATTCCTATTTGTTTGGAAGCAGAAAATAAAAACGACCTCATAAAATTAGAAAAATTAGCTTCTCTGTTGCAGAGTAATATTTATCATTTATCGTCTATTCAAAGAAAAAAAATTCATGTTGCAGCTGTTTTTGTGAATAATTTCACCAATCATATGTATGCAATTGCACATGATATTTGTGAAGAGCATAGTGTCCCATTTAATATTTTACAGCCTTTAATTCAAGAAACATCTCAAAAAATTAAAAACTTAACTCCCAAACAAGCACAAACCGGACCTGCAAAAAGAAATGATACAGAAACCATAGAAAATCATCTAAATTTGCTGTCTAAAACACAACAAGAACTTTATTTAAAAATCACCCAATCTATTCAAGATCATGGAAAAAAGCTATAAACAATACCTGTCTCAAATTAATACACTCATTTTTGATGTTGATGGAGTTTTAACTAATGGAATTGTTACCGTACTATCAAATGGTGAATTAATTCGTCAGATGAATATTAAAGATGGCTATGCACTTCGTGCTGCAGTTAATGCTGGGTTAAGAGTCTGTATTATTACGGGAGGTAAAAACGAAGGGGTGAAAATTAGATTAGAAAATTTAGGAATTAAAGATGTGTATATGGGAGCACATAACAAAGTAGAACAATACAATGAATTGGTAGATATGTACAATTTGCAATCTCAAAATGTATTGTATATGGGAGACGATGTCCCAGATTACCCAGTAATGAAATTGGTTGGCTTGGCCTGCTGCCCTAATGATGCTGCAACAGAGATTCAACAAATATCTAAATATATTTCTGATAAAAAAGGTGGAGAAGGTTGTGTGCGAGATATTATTGAACAAATTTTGCGTGTACAAGGAAAATGGGAAACAAATTTTAAAGCTACCTTTGATTAAGCTAAGCTTTTAATACTATAAAAAAATAAATTATTAAAAAATTTAATACAATCTTCTAAAATTATGAAAAAACTTTTAATAACTCTTCTCGGTATATTTTTTACAACTATAGGTTTTTCACAAACCATTTTTGGTGCTTGGAATTCTTTTGATGAAGAAACCAATCAGCTAGAATCTGTAATTGAAGTTTATGAAAAAGATGATCAGGCCTTTGCTAAAATCACTAAGATTACAAATTTAGAAAATCAAGGTGCTACTTGTATCAATTGTAGTGGTAAAAGAAAAAATGCACCTATTTTGGGAATGAATATTCTAACTGATTTACAAAAAGAAGGTAAGGAATGGTCTGATGGGAAAATTTTAGATCCAAAAAATGGAAAAGAATACAAGTGTTATATTCAATTATTGGATGAAAATACTCTAAAAATTAGAGGATATATTGGTTTCTCTGTGTTTGGAAGAACTGCTATTTGGAAAAGAGCCACAAAACAATAACTATTGTTTTAAATTATTTATTACGCTTTTTTCTGAAGCATAGGAACAAAAGCAAAATCTCCTAACTCTTGTTTTTCAAATTCTTTTGGAGATTTTCTATGAAACAGTGTCATAATTTGTTTTTTATCGCCTATGGGGATTAATAACATCCCTCCCAC
>CAZAIL010000077.1:8349-10425 GCA_964485155.1 uncultured Flavobacterium sp. | reverse complement strand
AGATTTATGAAAATGGTTTTAATGAACAAGAAGACGTAGAGCAATTAGAAATTACCTACGGAACATTAAAAAATCAATTAAGCAACATGGAAAGGATGAAAGAGATTGCCTACCAAATGCTAAACCTAGCTCTAGGAACCTCTACAAATACATCACTTACCTTAACAGATAGCCTAGATTCTTTGGCTGAGACACATATTAATTTAGAGCTCATTTCACAACCTTTTAACTTGTCAAATCATATTGATTTAAAAATTGCAGAAAATGATAGAGAATCAAAAAGATTAATGATGCAACTTGAAAAAAGTAAAGCCTTGCCAAGTTTATCTGCTTTTGTAAACTATGGTAAACAAGCCTTTTCAGATACATTTACCTTCTTTAGAGGAAACCAACAATGGTTTGATTCGTCATTAATGGGTGTTAGTTTAAATGTTCCCATTTTTAGTAGTTTAGGAAGAAAAGCCAAAACAGCCCAAGCTAGAATTGCTTTAGAAACCGCAGATGTTAGATTAGAGGAAACCAAACAACGCTTGAGTTTACTTGCCAAAAAAGCTAAAAATGAATATCAATTAAGTATTGAAAATTATACGACAGCAAAAAGAAATGTTGAGCTGTCTGAACGCATAGAAAAAAAGCAACGGATTAAATTTTTTGAAGGAATTTCTTCAAGCTTCGATTTATTACAAGCTCAAAATCAATTATATACTCAACAGCAAAACTATGTGCAATCTATGTTAGAAGTAATTGCAAAAAAAGCCGCCTTAGAAACCGCATTAAACGTATCCATTAAATAAAAAAATCAAATGAAAAATATATACTTAATATTCTTAACAGCTATTACTTTAAGTGCCTGTAGCAATAAAAAAGAACTTTCAGTAGATGAAATTCTGGCAACAAGTGATATTGCAATAATAAACTCTAAAAAAGTAGAAATTGATACAGAATTAGAGAAATTAACTGCCAGTTTAAATAAATTAAACAGCAAGCTAAATAGTTTAAATAAAGACAAAAACACACCATTAATCACAACTTTCAAAGCGCAAGAACAAGTGTTTAATCACTATATAGAATTGCAAGGAAATGTTCAAACAAAACAAAATGTTTTGGTGTATCCAGAAATGCCAGGTATCTTAAAAAAGGTTTTTGTGAAGGAAGGACAAAAAGTTGCCAAAGGACAGCCTCTCGCAGTAATTGATGATGGAGGCCTATCTAAACAAATACTGATATTAGAATCAAATGAACAGTTGGCTAAAACAACCTATGAACGTCAAAAAAGATTATGGGATCAGAAAATTGGATCAGAAATGCAATTTTTACAAGCTAAAACATCGTACAATACTCAAAAAAACTCAACCAATCAATTAAAACAACAATTAGGCAAATTTACTATCAAAGCTCCTTTTACTGGAATTATAGATGATGTTTTTAAAGAAAAAGGAACTGTTGTTGCACCAGGACAAGGAGCTGAAATTTTTAGAATTATAAATCTTTCTGATATGTACATAGAAACAGATGTTCCAGAAAATTATATTACCAGCATTACTAAAAATAAGTCGGTAGAAGTTAATTTTCCGATACTCAATGAGACCATTCATTCTAAAATTAGACAGGTTGGAAACTTTATAAATCCAAGCAATAGATCTTTTAAAATAGAAGTAGACGTTCCTAATTTAGAGGGTAAAATTAAACCAAACTTAACGGCTAAATTAAAACTAAACGATTATACAAATACCAATGCAATTTTAATTCCACAATCAATTATTTCAGAAAATGCAAAAGGACAACAGTTTATTTACATTATAAGAGATAAAAAAGAAAACACTTTAGCTGTTGCAGAAAGATTGGTTATTGAAACAGGAAAAACACAAGGAGATTTTATTGAAGTAACAAAAAACCTCACTTCAGATACAGAGATTATTATGGAAGGTGCACGAAGTGTGAATAGCGGACAGGTTGTAAAAGTGATCAATAAAAACTAATTAAAAAATGGCTAAAATTAACAAACAAATAGATAAAGAGTTTAAGCTATCTTCTTGGGCAATAAATAATAAAACTACTATTTACGTTTTAATGTTT
>CAZAIL010000077.1:2442-8249 GCA_964485155.1 uncultured Flavobacterium sp. | reverse complement strand
GAGAGTATTGATGTTGATAAAGCGAAACAAAAGGTTAAAGATGAAATAGATCAAGAAACGGCAGGTGAAGATTGGCCAACATTTAATGGGGCTAAAGTAACACCGAATGTTTTAAATATTAATATTTCTGAAGAGGTGCCTATTTTAAATATTAATATTTCTGGAAATTACCCAGTTTCTAAATTAAAAGAATTTGGAGAGTATTTACAGGATGAAATAGAGGATTTATCTGAAATCAAGAAAGTAGATATTCGTGGGGCCCAAGACAAAGAAATTGAGGTCGCTGTAGATATTTATAAAATGATGGCAGCAAAAGTTAGTTTTGATGATATTACCAACGCTATCAATCGTGGAAATGTAACCATGTCTGCAGGAAATTTTATCACCAGTCAACAAAGAAGAACTATCAGAATTATTGGTGAAATTAACTCACCTAAAGACTTACTTGACTTTGTAATTAAATCAGAAAAAGGTAATTCAATTTATTTAAAAGATGTAGCGAAAATTTCTTTTAAAGACAAAGACAAAACAACATATGCCAGAGAAAAAGGAGCAGCAGTTGTAATGTTAGATGTTAAAAAAAGAGGCGGTCAGAATATGGTCGATGCTGCGGACAAAGTTGGGGAAATTGTAGCAAAAGCAAAGAAAAATAATTTCCCCCAAGATTTAGAAGTAACGATTACAAATGATCAATCACCTAAAACAATTGGTCAAGTAGACGACTTGGTTAATAACATCATTTTTGGTGTTATTTTAGTAGTGATAGTTTTAATGTTTTTTCTTGGATTTAAAAATGCGATTTTCGTTGGTTTTGCAATACCAATGTCTATGTTTATGTCTTTGATGATTTTAGGAGTATTAGGGTATACTTTAAATACTATGGTCTTATTTGGTTTAATTATGGGACTTGGGATGCTGGTAGATAATGGGATTGTAGTTGTAGAGAATGTCTATCGATTGATGGATGAAGAAGGCATGACTAGAATTGAAGCTGCTAAGAAAGGTATCGGAGAAATTGCATTTCCTATTATTATTTCTACTGCTACAACTGTAGCAGCATTTATTCCCCTAGGCCTATGGCCAGGAATTATGGGACAGTTTATGGTAATTTTACCAATTACATTGTCTATTGTTTTGGGCTCTTCTCTATTTGTTGCAATTTTCTTTAATTCGGTCTTAGTATCTCAGTTTATGAGCATAGAAGATAAGGACATGCCGTTAAAAAATATTGTGAAATTAACCAGTATTATGTTACTAGTTGGTTTGCTTATATTTTTCTTTGGAGCCGAATATAATGGGCTAGGAACGTTAATTATATTTACAGCAATCATGTTTTGGGTGTATAGATTTGTCTTAAGAAAAGCGGCAAATTATTTTCAAAAACATACACTTATCTCCCTAGAAAATTGGTATGAAAGACAATTAAAAAGGGCGTTAACTGGTTGGAGACCTTATCTACTAGTAGTAGCGACTTTTGTTCTTTTATTTGTTGCGTTTACTGGTTTTGGATGGTCTTTAAAAGAAGAGAGAACTAAAGTTGAGTTTTTTCCAGATAATAAGCCTAATCAGATTATTGTGTATATAGAATATCCTCAAAGTACTGATATTGAAAAAACAAATGAAATTACTAGAGAAATTGAGCAAAAAGTTTTCAAAGTTTTGAACGAAAAAATATATACAGATGATGGCTATAATTTTTTAGTAGAAAGTATAGTTTCTCAGGTTGGTGAAGGTGCTGGAAATCCAGAAAAAGATGGAGGCTCTTCTGCTGAAATGCCACACAGAGGGAAAATTACTGCCTCTATGCGTGAATTCAAATATAGAAGAGGTGAGGATAGTGAGATGTTACGGCAAAAAGTTCAAACAGCATTAGTTGGTATTTATCCAGGAGTTTTAATTTCTGTTGAAAAAGATGCAAATGGCCCTCCTGCAGGATCCCCAATTAATATTGAACTTAATGGACAAGATTATGAAGAATTGATCTTAACTGCAGAAAGGATGCGAGATTATTTAAACAAACAAAGTATTTCTGGAGTAGATGAATTAAAAATTGATGTAAATAAATCTAAACCAGTAATGCAGGTACTAGTAGATAGAAAAAAAGCTGGAGAACTAGGGGTTTCTACAGGGCAAGTTGGGCAACAACTAAGAGCTTCTATCTTTGGAAATAAAGCAGGAATTTATAAAGAAAAAGGCGAAGATTATGATATCTATGTTCGTTTTAACAAAGACGATAGATATAATAAAAGTGCCGTTTTTAATCAGAAAATTACATTTAGAGATCAAGCAACTGGTAAAATTAAAGAGATCCCTGTTTCTGCAGTTGCCTCTCAAATGAACAGTTCTGGTTTTAGTGCTATTAAACATAAAAATGTAAAAAGGGTTGTAACAGTTTATTCTGCTCTTTCGCCAGGTGAAACAGATGCTGGAGCAGTGGTAGCAAGAATTGAGAACTCTATGAAAAATTTCAACGACTTACCCAAAGGAGTTAAAATAGATTATACAGGTCAAATTGAAGAGGAGAAAAAACAAATGAATTTTTTGGTTGGTGCATTTATTACAGGCTTACTATTAATTTTCTTTATTTTAATTATTCAATTTAACTCAATTTCAAAACCGGGAATTATTATGTTGGCTATCTTTTTAAGCTTGATTGGTGTTTTTGGTGGTTTGGTAATCTCTGGAGCTCCTTTCGTAATAATGATGACTATGGTTGGTATTATTGCATTGGCTGGAATTGTGGTAAACAATGGTGTGGTATTATTAGATTATACAGAGTTATTAATTAGTAGAAGAAAATTACAAGATGGTGTATCTGAATCAGACTATTTACCTCTAGAAAGTTTGTATGAAACAGTAGTAAAAGCAGGAAAAGCTAGGTTGCGTCCTGTTTTATTAACGGCTATTACTACCATTTTAGGACTCATACCCTTAGCTATTGGTTTAAACATAAACTTCTTTACATTATTTAGTGATTTTGATGCAAACATTTATATGGGTGGAGATAATGTTGTTTTCTGGGGCCCTCTTGCTAAAACAGTTATTTATGGCTTATTAATAGCAACATTTTTAACATTAGTAGTAGTACCAATTTTATTCTACCTTGTTACTAAGTTTAAAATGAGGTTAAAAGGATTGCTTAAAACAAAGCAAGAAATTCCTGTATAGCTTTTATAAAATAGTACTTATAAAGAGGATGTAATTACCTAGGTTTCATCCTCTTTTTGTATTTTCGAAATAATGATTCAAAATAAGAAATCTTTTACTGTTGATGAGTTCCAAAAGAAAATGGAGCATTACTGTGTATATCAAGACAGATGCCATAAAGAGGTAGAAAGAAAGATGGGCGAATATCAACTCATTCCCGAAGCTAAAGAAAAGATTCTATTACACTTAATGCAGCATAATTTTTTAAATGAAGAACGGTTTTCTAAAAGTTTTGCTCGAGGGAAATTTAGAATTAAAAACTGGGGAAAACAACGAATAGTCAGAGAGTTGAATTTTAGAAATATTTCTAGCTACAATATAAAGACAGCTTTAAAAGAAATTAATGAAGAAGATTATTTACAGACTATCTATAGAATAACTGAAAATAAAAACAACAGTATTTTTGAAAAAAATATTCATAAAAGAAAGAAAAAGCTAACAGATTTTCTTTTAAGAAAAGGGTTTGAGTATGACTTAATTTTTAAGACGGTAAAGGATATTATTAACTAATATAAGTTTAAAAATTAAACAACTTTTTAAAGATCTGTTTCATCTTCAATAACATTATTTGTTACTGTTGCAGAACTAAAATAATATTTAATTTTCCTTCTTTTTAGTCACTTTTTTTCTTTTTCGGAGATTGTTTTTTAAAAGATCATCTTCAAAAAACATCATTTTTTTAGTTTTTTTTGCGACTTTCTTTTTTGGTAATTTTTCCTTTAACAAAGGTTTAAGCGTATTAATTTCTGGGTCTTTTATTAATTTCTTAGGAACTTCTCTACTAAAATTAACGTCTTTCACATCACCTTCTAATTCACGCTGTTTTAAGATGGTGTTAATTTTGAAGTTAATAGATGAAAACGCATTCAAAACCTTATCTATTTGATTATTTACTTCAGTGGCTTTGATAGCAGGAATTGAAGACATATCATACAATCTCAAAGTTTCATTATACAATAAATTTACACGTGCTTTAAAAGCAGGAGTTTCTAAAAACTGAGGCTTAATACTATCATTAAGACTTTTAGTAATGTCATTTAATTCTCTGGAATTATTTAAAGCGTCATTAGGTGAAATAGACATATATTGATTTAAAAAAACAATTAAGTTTTCATATTCAGTCCAAGCATCAATATCTACTTGAAATTTTGATTTAATCGTTGCTATTTGAGCATGTTTTTTTATGCGACTAGACATAGGCTTATCAATTTCCTCTGTTGCATCTGTCTTTTTGTTATTACAAGAGCTAATTAATAAAATAAATACACAATAATAAACAAACTTCATAGGTATTATTTTAGTGTTTAAAAATACATAAAATTCATCACAAATCTTAGTATATCGTTTAAGAGTGTTTTTTAATTTTTCTTAAGGATAGTTTAACAAATTGTTTTTAAACAATTGTTTTTTATGAATTGTTAAATTATTTACCTTTGAATTTATCAAAAATATAAAATCAGCATGAGTCAAAAAATTCTTGTATTAGGTGCTAGCGGTCAAATAGGCGGCGAATTAACAGAAAAAATTCGAGCTATTTATGGTAGTTCAAATGTAATAGCATCAGACATAAGAAATGGCAACGCTTATCTAATGAGTTCTGGCCCTTTTGAAATTATTGATGCAACAGATAAAGAAGCAATTTTAGCTGTTGTAAAGAAGTATGAGGTTACTCAAATATACCTTCTTGCGGCCATGCTTTCTGCAACTGGAGAAAAGTTTCCTAAAAAAGCATGGGATATAAATATGACATCTTTATTAGCAGTGCTAGATATTGCTAAAGAAAAACATATCAGTCAGGTTTATTGGCCAAGTTCTATTGCTGTATTTGGGCCAACAAGCCCAAAAATTAATACACCTCAACAAACCATTATGGATCCATCTACTGTCTACGGAATTAGTAAGATTTCAGGAGAATTTTGGTGCAACTATTACTATGAAAAATACAATGTTGATGTGAGAAGTTTGCGGTACCCTGGAATCATTAGTTGGAAAACTAAGCCTGGCGGAGGAACTACTGATTATGCGGTTGACATATTTTTCAAAGCCATTGAACAGGGGAGTTTTGAATGTTTTTTACGTGAAGACACTCGCTTACCTATGATGTATATGGAAGATGCGGTAAATGCAACCGTTCAGATCATGCAAGCAAAACCTGAAGATATTACAGTTAGAACTTCATATAATTTGTCTGCGATGGATATTACACCAAAAGAATTAGCTTCTGAAATTCAACAGGCTATTCCAAACTTCACTATCAGCTATCAACCAGACTTTAGACAAAAAATTGCAGATAGCTGGCCTCAAATCATAGACGACACCAAAGCCAGAGAAGATTGGAACTGGTCTCACAAATATACCATTTCTTCAATGACAAAAGACATGCTTAAAAATTTACAAGCACAGAAAATTAAGAATTAAAAACAATGTAAGGTTGTTTTTATTGCGCGTCTAAAAAAAATCACAACAAAAGAATTTAATGAAAAATAGTATAGAAAAGGGTCTGCAAAAGGGTATTTCTTATCAAGCCTATAGAACTTTGATAGGTGACCTTATAGTATCTGGCAAATCTAGTGGAGCTGCTCAGTCGGAAGCATTACTAA
>CAZAIL010000077.1:0-2342 GCA_964485155.1 uncultured Flavobacterium sp. | reverse complement strand
TTTTTTAACAAATGGAGGGAAATCAATCCCTAAATTAATTGCCTTAAATTCTGACAATGAAGTTCTAAACACTTGGGGTCCTAGACCCTCTGTTGCAACAAAAATGGTGAAAGATTATAAAGAGAAACATGGGCAATTAGATGCCAGTTTTAAACAAGATCTACAAATTTGGTACAATAAAGACAAGGGAGTTAACATACAGGAAAATATGCTAGACTTACTCTAGAGGCCCATTATAAATTAAATAATTTAGAAGCCTTGGCAGGTGTACCAAGGCTTTTTTCTTTCACTATATTTGCATCATGATTACAGACTTTACCTTACTATCTGAAGAAGCAAAAATTTGGATTTATCCATCGAGTAGAAAATTTTACACCCATGAACTTGAAGAAATTGAATTAAAAGTTAAAAATTTTGTGAGTAGCTGGAAAAAAGAAGACGCTAATTTTAAATGCTCCTATCAATTTTTGTATAATAGGTTTATAATTATTGCTGCTGAAGATGCCAATTTTTCAGTGAAAAATTCGGACATGGATTTGTTGGTTGGATTTATTCTAGCGCTTCAAAACACTTATGAAGTGGCTTTATTAGATAGAATGAACGTATGTTTTAAACAAGGAGAATATGTCCAGTATAAAGAGCTAAAAGGTTTTAAGAAACTGGTAAAGAATAAAGCTGTTACCGCTAAAACTATCATTTTTGATAATTTAATTACGAGTAAATACGATTTTCAAAATTATTGGGAAGTACCCATTGAAGATAGTTGGTACAATCGATTTTTATAAAGTGCAGGATGTATTAGCTACTCTAGAGCTAACCTTTCTATAAATTGATCAATTGAAAGAGCATTGTTAACAGAGAATTCACCAATTTTAGTTCTTCTTAAACTAGAGAGATGTGCTCCAGATTTTACGGATACCCCAAAATCATAAGCTAAAGATCTAATATAGGTTCCTTTGCTGCAAACTACTTTGAAGCCTATTTTAGGCAGGGTAATTTCTGTGAGTTGAAATTCTGAAATCGATACTTTTCTTGTAGCTATTTCTGTGGTTTCTCCCTTTCTAGCTAGCTCATATAACCTCTTTCCATCTTTTTTTATAGCTGAAAATATAGGTGGTTTTTGATCTGTATCACCTAAGAACTTTTTGGCAGCTTTTGTTAAGACTTCATCCGTAATATGATCTATAGCAAATGTTTCATTAATAGCGGTCTCTAGATCGTAACTAGGTGTTGTTGCTCCCAACGTAAATGTTCCAGTATATTCTTTAATTTGTCCTTGATATGTGGCAATATTTTTAGTTTCTTTTCCAGTACAAATTATTAGCAAACCAGATGCTAGAGGATCTAAAGTTCCGGCATGTCCTACTTTTATTTTCCTTAGACGATATTTTTGCTTGATATGCCAACGGATTTTGTTGACGGCCTGAAAAGAGGTCCATTCTAAAGGTTTGTCAATTAACAACACCTGTCCGTTTAAATAATCATCAACAGCCATTATGAGATTGTATAAATAATTGCACTAATCCCCACAACAGCGCAATAGATAGCAAAATAAGTTAGTTTACTTTTTTTAACCAACGAAATCATCCATTTACAAGCTACTAAGCCAGCTATAAATGCAGCAAAAAAACCAATAACCATAGGTGCAGTATCTGTTGAGGTTACACTAATATCTCCACTGTAAAGATCTTTAATCACCTTACCAACAATTAAAGGGACTACCATTAAAAATGAAAATTTAGCAGCCTTAGTTCTGTCTATTCCTAATAAAACAGCAGTAGAGATTGTAGCACCAGATCTTGAAATTCCCGGTAAAATGGCAACGGCTTGAGATATTCCAACAACAACAGCATTTACAAAAGTGACGTTTTTAGTAGTATCCTTTGCTTTATCTGCTAGTAAAAGGAGGATGGCTGTGATAAGTAACATAAAACCAACCAATAGTATTTGTCCTCCAAATAAAGAAGCGATTTCTTCTTCAAAACAGAGTCCTATAATAACAGTTGGAATCATAGAAACAATAATTTTAAAAGAAAATTGTGTTTCCTCGTTCCATTGAAATTTGAATAATCCTTTAAAAATTTCTAGAATCTCTTTTCTGAAAATTATAAGCGTACTTAAAGCAGTCGCAAAGTGTAACACAATGGTAAAGGCTAGACTTTCTTCAGGAACAGAATTGTCTCCTAAAATAGCTTTTGCGAGTTCTAAATGTCCGCTAGATGAAACAGGTAAAAATTCGGTTAGTCCTTGGATGATTCCAAGGATAATAGCTTCAATAATACTCATTGTTATTTTTTAGGGTTTAGGAGTATGGCATAAATCTCTATTCCCAATCCAATAAT
>CAZAIL010000076.1:8622-10487 GCA_964485155.1 uncultured Flavobacterium sp. | reverse complement strand
TCGATAGAAATGGAATCACTAGAGAAAGAAAAGGAAACTTCTCGTTACTCAGAAGGTAGAGAAATAATATTCTCATCCTATTTTTATTGTTTTAATGGATTTTAAAAAAAAACTAAAAAACAAATATTTTTTTAACAAAAAATCAATATTACATCAATATATATAAAAATATATTTATATTGCATAAAAAAAATTAGCTAAACAATTAAATCACCCTAGAGTAAATCAAAACAAATTATAATTAATGAATTTTATAAAGCTAAGGTTTTAGCTTTATAGGTTGCTTGATACCTCCTTATTATTACTATTTTTCCCTTACCTCTTTATAGTCAACCTATTATTGACATTTTCATCTCCCTTTACCTCCTTGTTTAATCCCTCTTGTAATTTAAAAAAAAAAATTATGATTGATTATGCACACAGAATTCATCTTTTATGCTTGACTTTATTTTTTACTCTATTCTTATGTTTAACAAGCGCAAGTGCCCAATTATTGAAAGAAAAGGATAAGCAACTACATTTCTATGCTGGTACTGTTTTTGGAGGTCTTGCCTACGGGTATATATTCGAGAAAACTGGTTCTAAACCAAAAGCTTTTTTAGGAGCTATTACCACTGCATTTATTGTAGGTGTTTTAAAGGAAACAAGTGACAGTAGACAATACGGTAATAGGTTTGATAAGAGAGATCTTCTTGCCACATCATATGGAGGTCTTTCAATTGGAATTACGTTAGATATTTTTTTACCTAAAGGCAAGAACAATAAGCGGTTAATTCAATTTTAGTGGTAATTAATATCACTTTAGTTACAGAAAAGTTATTTGGTTAAATTCTCACTTAAAGTTTTCTTAGGCGTAAGAGTGATAAGTTCTGTCATATATAAGCGAGTTAGACAATAGATTATTATTGGTTACCTTCAATAATAGTTTTTAGAAATTAAAAGCTTGTTGAAAGAAAATGAAATTTAATTTTTAAACAACATTTTTACTCACCATTTTTTAAACTATTTTTTTCATACTCGTTGTGTATTAGGATGATAATTAGTCCGTATACAACAGCCGAAACAATTAAAATATTACTGATTAAACCAGTGGTGCTAAAAGACATTCTAATCAAGATAGTAGACACCACAAATCCTGAATTTCTGATGATTTTATGAAATTTGTCAGTGTAGAAAAATGAAATTAGCAATAAGATTACATCAACTAAAATTAAGATTGTAAAAAATTGATCAAAAAAGAGGTTGTTAATTGTGTCAAATGAAGGGACCATATTTGAATCAATAGAAAATCCATTTAACCAGTTTATCAATGTATAGAATGCCATGATAAAAAATAATGGAACCAAAATAACTGCAATCATTTTCTTTTTTTCAACAAAGTTTGCGATATTTAAATTAATTGATTGTTGTTTTTGAAATTTTAGTTTCCCTTGTTTTTGAAATTGAAAAATTAGATAAAAGAGCAGTAATGAGGCTAAAAGATCGTAGGTAAACTGAACATCCCCTCCAATATTAAACCAATCTGTAGATAATTCTAAAGAAGCTAAATCTTTAAATAATTTTCTAATTATTATTAGTGTAATGATTTCGTACTGCTTGGTGATGTAAGTTGTAAATGATCTAGGTAAATAATAGATTAATAGATACACCTCATAAATTAATATAAAAGAAAAAGGAGTATAAATTGCGGAAATAGGGTTTTCAAACAATTCAGAATCCTGTAAAAAGATACTCCCATTCAATTTGGTAACATATATAATCAATAAATGAATTAAAAAACTAGCAATAGCAACATAAAGTATTAACTTTTCTACTTTTTGCTGTGTAGTTTCTGAGAGTAGTTTGTCAAATATAGATGGCAAGAT
>CAZAIL010000076.1:0-8522 GCA_964485155.1 uncultured Flavobacterium sp. | reverse complement strand
AGGATTCTTGTATTATTTTTAAGCTTGTTTGATTTTTTATTTAATTTCAAGAATATTGTTTTAGATTATTCTTGAGTATTTGCTTTACAAGTTTTTAAACTGCTTTATTTTTTCCTGTACTCAAACTTTTTTCTTCTAGCTGACTATTAATACTAGAAAAAACATAAGAATTTTTTTATTAGATTTGTGTACTTCCTTTAAACCAAAAAACGAATAGTTTGTTGGTACCTGTTTTTCAACAGACTATAATTTTTTTTTTCATAAAAACAATCAATATCATGAAACTAATACATAAATTTATTTTTTGCTGTATTTCCTTATTTCTATTTACCGTACTTCTTTCTGCTCAAACACCACCTGCTGTTCAGCAAGATCTTATGAGCTTTGAACCAGGAGAGCTAATTGTTAAACTAAAAGACAACGTAGATGCGGGGATTACCTATGCTGAAAACGGAAAGGCTGTGTCAAGTTTTAATATTGGCGAACTACTAAGTATTGAAGACAAAGTAGCATCTTCAAATGTAATGTTCCATCAAAAAGGTATTGAGGCCAGTATTTCCAATAGTCAGAGATTGAAGGCTGTATATGAAGCAAAGGCGGCAGCCAATCCAAACAATGGATACACTCCAAAGGAGCCGCTGACCATGAAAAACGTTTTTGTATTAAAGACATCTAATGCGCAAGAAAACATATTACAATTAATAGAACAGATTAAGGATGATCCAAACGTAGAATATGCAGAGCCTAATTATATTTATGGGATTGATGATTTTGAAGTAGGAGACATTATTACCGCAGAGGAGGCTAGTAAAATGAGTACCACTAATAGCAGTAGTACAATAGAAGTTAATGATCCATTATACAGCTCACAAACGAATATTACATCTACTAATATTGATGATGTATGGGATCAGTATACTACAGGTGATGGATCACAGGTAATAGCAATTTTAGATACCGGTGGAGATTATACCCACCCAGATTTAGCAGCTAATACATGGATAAATGCAGCCGAACTTAATGGTGTAGAAGGTTATGATGATGATGGTAATGGTTATGTAGATGACATAAGAGGTTGGGATTTTATAAATCTCGACAATACTCCGCTGGATGATAATATGCACGGAACACACGTGGCAGGTATTGCAGGGGCCGTTGGTAATAATGGTATAGGAATAGCAGGAGCAGCATGGAATGTAAAACTCATGCATATAAAAGTGTTTCAATCAACGGGCCAGGGGAACTCAACAAATATAGCTGCTGGAGTAGAGTATGCATCCAGTAATGGAGCAACAATAATAAACATGAGTTTTGGTTCTTATGCAGAATCATCAACATTAAAATTAGCACTTGAAACTGCATATAACTCATCTTTTCTTGTAGGTGCAGCTGGAAATGATGCAGAACGTATAGGACCTTGCTTAGGTTGTGCTCCAATGTATCCTGGAGCATATAACTATGTACTTGGTATAGAAGACCGGCCTAGACCACCATTTGGTTATACTAACTATGATCAAGACGGTCCTGTTTATACAGCGTTTGCAACATTACTAAATTATGAACTAGCAGCTCCAGGAACTGGAATTATGAGTACTGTGCCAAATGGAGGATATGCTACACTTACAGGAACTTCCATGGCTACACCACTTGTTGCTGGAGCAATCGCATTGTACAATCAAATAAAACCAGAAGATAGTAAAGAGTTAATTTTTGGTAATCTTATCAATTCATCAGGTAGCACATATGTTGATTTTTTAGCATCTCTTGATATTGAGCCAAATCCAATTTTAAAAGTTATTTCAACCACAGAAAGAGATACTATTAATAGTCAAAATGGGAATGGCTTTTGGGAACCAGGTGAGACTATTGAAATATTACCTCTTATAAAAAATTATTGGGGTCCAACAGAAGATGTAAGAGTTGGAATTGAATTTGCAGAGTTTGAAGACCAAACTAAAGCTACTATTATTGAATCAGAAATACAAATTGGAAGTATTTCTGCATATGCTTCTCTTCAAAACTTACAAGAATCATTAAAAATAACAATTGCAAATGATGTAGTTAACAATGTAGATATAAGTTTCAGACTAAGAGTATGGTCAGGTCCTGATCAAGAATATATTTCAGATCCAGTTGAATTTATAATCAATGTGAAAAACTCGACTTTACTATATGGTATTTATAATGAAGATTTAACATTATACCCTGACACTGAATATTTAGTTTCAGATAATTTTGTGATGGCTTATGGAACTACGCTTACAGTACTTCCAGGTGTAGAGTTGTATGTTAGCGATGGAAAAAAAATATATATAGCAGGTGACATAAATGCAATTGGTACAACGGATAATAGAATAACTTTTGCATCAGAAAATATTTACTGGGTTGGGTTTAGATTAGATGGTAACTCTTATTTTGAATATTGTATTTTTAAAAATATAACTGGTCAAGTTTTTCAAAACTATAATGGTTCATATACTAATGTAAAAAAATCAATTTTTTCTGATAATTCAGCAGATATAATTTGGATAAGTGGGACAAATAATCATGATTTTACTACATCAAATTTTATTGAAAATATTTCACTTGGCTTCACTAATAATCATAATGACTATAGATATACATATTCTAATTTTACGAATAATTTTGGTGGAGTTTCAAATCTATCAGGCAATGCTACTGGTCCAATCACATTTTCTGCTTCAAGTGATATTTTCGCTCATAATAATATATTTGCCAATATTTTTAATAGTATTGGAGAACTTCCCTATTCAATTATTAGAAATTATTCTGGAAATTCAAATATAACTCAAGAAAATTACTTTGGCACTTCAAATGAAGAAACTGCAAATAATTATATTATTGATTTTATCGAACAATCAAATCTAGGTCTTGTGACGGCCAATATAGCATTGCAACCAAGTGAATCAACTAATGGTATTGTTTGGAAAGTACTTGTTAATGGATATGATGCTCAAGATGAATATGCACTTATAGATCCTGTTGGTATTGGAGAGCATGAATTTAAGGTTTACTTCAATAGAGCAATGGATACTTCAATTGATCCACAAATTTTTTATGGAGTTATTTTCCCATACACACAAAATTTAATCGATGAAGAAGGCTCTTGGTCAGAGGATGGAAAGATTTATACGGTGACTCATGAAGTAAATATTGGTGCTGCCGATGGGATCAACCGCATTCGTGTTCAAGGTGCAATGGACTTAGATAACTTTTATATTCCTGTAGAGGATTCACGTTTTAATTTCTTATTACAATCCGCAGGATCGGCCTCCACAGGCTTCTTTGCTGCAGGTGGTCTTGGTAAAGTTGATTTAGAGTGGGTAGCCCCTTCAATAGAACAATTAGACGATGCGCTTGGCTATAACATGTATCGCTACGAGGTAGATACTGATGGTAATGAAAGTGATCCTGTTAAACTTAACGAGACGCTTATTGTTGAAGATACGGATGAGTCTACCACTGGTTTGTATTATTCTGATTTTGATGTTGTGGAAGGACAAACCTACTTCTACAAATACAAAATTCTTAGAACCAGTTTTGAAGAGACAGATTATTCTAATGCTGTATCCTCTGCTCCACTTACTTCTACTCTTGGAGATAGCAATGGAGATTTTGCTGTGGATGTATTAGATCTTGTTCATGATGTGGATTATATTTTAGGAAACAATCCAGAGCCTTTCATATTCTTAGCTGGTGATGTAAATGCAGATGAAACTATTAATGTATTAGACATTGTGGGCACGGTAGATATTATATTAAATCCCTCTAGTACTTCTGATAGTACTGTTGAATCTAACGAGATTCAATTTTATCCTAGCGAAGCTATAGGAACTGCGAACTTTACTTGGGAAGGCAATGATTTATATGTAGCGTCTGATCATAATATTGGTGGCATACAATTGGCTTTTGATGTTGATTTTGAGTATGTCTTATCAGAAGATTTACCAACGATAGAGCATTTAGATTATACCCAAGCAGATTCAAAAATACTCATGTTGTATAGCTTTAACAATACAATGATAGCCAGTTCTAAAACAAAAATTTTAAACAGGCTAGACGCCTCACAAGAATTTGATATAGAACAGGCAGTTGTTGGAACCACAACAGGTTCAAAATTAACGGCAGTTCTTAACAATGGTGTATTAAGTACCATCGATGCACCATTTCAGAATAAGAATCTTCAGTTTTTAAACCTATTTCCAAATCCTACTGAAGGAGTTGTAAACTTAGAATACTACCTTCCAAATCAAATGGATCATGTGGTTGCTAAAGTTTATGACATGCTAGGAAGATTGGTACATATACAAGTATTAGAAAACAGAGAGGGAATCTCTAAAACACCTATGGAATTGAGTAGACTAAAAACCGGAAATTATATCGTTCTTATCACAGCTAACAAGGGAGGTTCTATAAAAAATATTGCTAATAAAAAACTGATTGTTAAATAATTGATATTCATGAAAAAGATCCTTGGATTATTAATTTTACTAATCAGCTTTTCAGCTGCCGCGCAAAATACTTTTAGTATTTCTTCAGAATCTGAAGAGGTAGGTAATAGTTTTACCCTAGATATAAGCCTTACTAATTCAACTGATATTACTGCGTTTCAGTTTGACCTTAACCATAACGAAAATGCGTATCAGTTATCATCTTATAGCGCTCTAAATACCAGAGCAGAAAACCACAGCCTAACTGTAAGTACTGTAGATAATAATACAATTCGAGTATTGGTTTATTCTGCCTCTAATGAGGTAATTAGTGCTGGAAGTGGAACGGTTTTAAGCCTAACCTTTAGTAGTGAGAATGAACCTGGAACTTACAACTTGTTGATGTCTGATATTGTTCTTTCAGATCAAAATGGAGAATCTGTGAGTGTTAGTGCTACAAGTGGAAGTGTTACCCTTCTTGGTCCTAGATATAATCTAACAACAACTGAAGTGAATTTTGGAGAAATACCGATTAATTCTTCACCTACGCAAAGCGTTACTATTACCAATGGAGGAAATGAAAATCTGGTGATTACATCATACGCTATCGATGCACCCTTTTCTATTGCACAAACGTTACCTGTAACCATAACTCCTGGTAATAGTTCTTCATTTACAGTTGAAGTGGACACTTCTTCCAAACAAGAAGTTACAAATGAACTTTCCTTTTCAACGAATGATCAAGATCCTTTGAGGGCTATTCAAAGCACAACAATTCAGGCTGATATTTTTGCTGTAAATGAAATTTATATTGGCTTTGGACAAGGTGAATCTAATTCTGAAATTACAATACCTGTGTCGATCTCTAATATGGAATCTTTCAGCGGATTTCAGTTTGATATAACGCTCCCCAATGATGTTAGTTATGTTGAAAATTCTACTATTTTTTCATCAAGATCAGAGGATCACGTATTAGCTGCTAGTATGATTGACAGTAATACGCTCAGGTTTGTATCATATTCTAGTTCAAACACAAGTTTTACAGGAAATGATGGAGAGGTCTTTAGCTTTAAAATTATTCCAAATATAAACTCAGGAACCTATACACTCCCTATTACCAATCCAATTATTTCTAATGTAGAACTAGGAGATATCACATCTGATGTTTACAACGGTAGTTTTACCATCAATGCGGCCTTCCTATCAACAAGCATTCAAGTTGTAGATTATGGAAATATACCAATTACTGAAGTACAAACAACCAATATTACTCTAACTAATACAGGGGCTGCTTCTTTAATCATTGATGAGCTAGTTTTTGATTCAAGTAAGTTATCGTTTCCTCTAGAAGTCCCAACTTCGTTGGAAGTGAATGAAAGTATTACTGTAGTACTTGAGTATGCACCCACACAGATTGGTAGTCTAAATGAAAATATTTCTATCAGAAATAACTCCCCAGAAGAACAGCTAATTATAAATGTATTGGCGGATGTTTTTTCACCGAACTATTTATCTATTTCAGACACCAATGTATTTAAAGGGAATTCTTATGAGATACCTTTAAACTTGGTTAACAATGAAAATATAAGAGCCATACAATATGACTTAAATATTCCGGAAGGATTCATTTTTGACATAGATAATGTTGTTGAAACTTCTATTTTAAATAATTTCACAACTTCAATCTCCTCCTTAGGAAATAATAACTATCGATTTATAATCTACACAGTCAGTAATGACTTTATCATCTCTGGTGATGAAACTATTTTACTGCTTCCCATTTATGTTGAAAATACTATAGATTTAGGTCAGTATACATTAGAATTCTCTAACGTAGTTTTATCAAGTGAATCAAATCAGAATATTTCTAGTGAGGCTCTATCGGTTGGTTATGTCAATGTGGAGAGTAGTTTATCTATTTCAGAATTTGAAAAAATTAAAGTTAATATATTTCCAAATCCAAGTAATGGAAATTTTACCGTAAAGTATTACTTACCAGAACAAGAAGGGGGTTTATTAGTAAAGGTATATGATATCTTAGGGCGATTGGTTTGGAATGAAGGTTTTGAAAAATTAGAAGGTTTTTCAGAAATTCAACTAAACTTAAACTCACTAAAAAAAGGGAATTATATTCTGATGATAGGTGCCAGAAAAGATTATGGAAAACGATTTGAAACGATGAAACGATTAATTATCAAATAATTATTTTTTCCCAGCAACTACAATAACAATCTCTCCTTTTGGTGGCTTGTTTGTATAATAAGCATGTACTTCAGTAGCAGTGCCCCGTTGTGTTTCTTCAAATAGTTTGGTGAGTTCTCTAGACACAGATATCAATCGGTCACTATCAAAATATTCAGCAAAATGCGCTAAGGTTTTTAGTAATTTGTGAGGAGATTCATAAAAAATCATGGTACGTGTTTCTTCTGCCAATTCTAACAAACGTGTTTGCCGACCTTTTTTTACTGGTAAAAACCCTTCAAAAATAAAACGGTCATTTGGAAATCCAGAATTTACTAGGGCAGGCACAAAAGCTGTGGCACCCGGTAGGCAGTCTACTTCAATATTGTTTTGTATGCAGGCTCGAGTTAATAAAAACCCAGGATCTGAAATAGCCGGTGTTCCAGCATCAGAAATTAAGGCACAGGTTTCTCCGTTTTGTATGCGCTGTACCACACCATTTACAGATTTATGTTCATTGTGCATATGATGGCTGTGCATTTGGGTAGCAATCTCATAGTGTTTTAGTAATTTCCCGCTGGTTCTAGTATCTTCAGCTAAAATAAAATCGACTTCCTTCAAGACTGTAATAGCCCTAAAAGTCATGTCTTCTAAATTTCCTATGGGTGTGGGCACTAAATATAATTTACTCATGCAATATTTTTAGTAGTCAATTATTTAAATCTCTTCATAGGTTTCTAACGTAATATCTGCCAGTACATCGCCTGTATGTTTTGTGCTTAATGGCTCAAATAACAACAAGTGAGTTTCTTCTCTTGCAATGGGTTTATGAAGAACTCCTCTGGGAACTATAAAAAATTCACCTTTACTTAAAACTACCGTTCTGTCTTCAAGTACCAACTCTAATTGCCCTTTCATGACAAGAAATAATTCGTCTTCATCATCGTGTTTATGAAAAACAAATTCGCCTTTAATTTTTGCCAATAAAATTTGCTGACCGTTTAGTTCTCCAATTCTTTTAGGAGACCACAAGTCTGTGAAAAGTTTAAATTTCTCTTGAATGTTAATCACCTTGCTCATTATGCAAATTTACAAAAAGTTAATTGAGCTGGTGTGTTAAGGATTGCAACGACATCCTTTTTAATTGCTAACGGTTTCCAGCAATTAAAAAGATACAGTGAAAAGCCTGCCATTTCTTTTACATAACCCCATGTTGCTTGCTTGTTCTAAAGAAAAAAATGACCCGCTTAGATGCTTATTTAAGGGCAAAAGAAATGGAACGCCCAAACCATTGTTATTGATAGGATTTGATTAAATTTGTAGTCGATAACTATTTGTGGTTTCTAAGAAGGCAGAAATTGTTGTTTTTGTGTATTCCTATTCTAATGGAAATGGCAGTATCAATTATTAATAAGAAACAATGTATAGAACACATTCTTGTGGGGCTTTAACAGCTTCAGACATCAATACAGAAGTAACCTTAGCGGGCTGGGTGCAGAAATCTAGAGACAAAGGGTTTATGATTTGGATAGATCTTCGGGATCGGTATGGTTTAACACAATTGATCTTTGATGAAGAAAGAACCACAGCTAATCTAATGGACATTGCCAAAAGTTTAGGACGTGAGTTTGTGATTCAAGTAACAGGAACTGTCATAGAAAGACAGTCTAAGAACCCCAATATGAAAACCGGAGCTATAGAAGTTTTGGTTACTGAGTTAACAATTTTAAATGCGGCTAAAACACCTCCATTTACTATTGAAGATACTACTGATGGAGGAGAAGATGTGAGAATGAAATACCGTTATTTAGACATTCGTAGAAATCCGGTAAAAGAGAATTTATTGTTCCGTCATAAAGTGTCTATGGAGGTTCGTAAATATCTTTCTGA
>CAZAIL010000075.1:0-10523 GCA_964485155.1 uncultured Flavobacterium sp. | reverse complement strand
ATTCCTTTTTCTGTTGATATTCCTCGTAAATGATATTCTAAATGATTTGTGGTTAAGGTATTCATAGAATTATTTTGCAGAGGAAATAAGTCTTTGTTTTTGATTCCTACCATCCCATTAAAATAAATTCTTGCTATAAAATCAGTATCGATTTCTTTTCTATATAATTTTTGTTGGATTCCTTTGGCAAGATTTTCTTTTATCAATTCTTGAATTAATGTAAATTGTTTTTGTTTTAGCGTATTGTAAATTTTCGGATAATATTTTTGAAGCTGATATTGAGGAGATGATTTTTCATCTTTTAGGTGCTCCATTACAAACCTTTTAATTTCAAATAATTCGATAATTGGATTTTGTTGTTGTTCATGTATAATATCTACACCTTTTTTAATAACATCAAACATATTAAGAGTAACAGCCTGCACTAATTCTATTTTATTGCTAAAATGAGCGTATATGGTTTTTTTTGAG
This sequence comes from uncultured Flavobacterium sp., assembly GCA_964485155.1. Lineage (GTDB taxonomy): Bacteria > Bacteroidota > Bacteroidia > Flavobacteriales > Flavobacteriaceae > Polaribacter. The sequence continues at coordinate 10,052 of CAZAIL010000075.1, read as the reverse complement.
ATACCTGAATTCGAAGCAATATCGTCCATAGTAATACTCTTAAACCCGATATTTAAGAACATGTCTGTTGCGTTGTGTAGTATTTTATTTTTCATAAAAATAGACAGCAAAATTACAAAGGAAACTTTAGAAACAAAAATAGTTTCCGCAGTTTAATGATTTTTTAACATTCTTTACACTAAAATAAATCTTAAATCTTATTTTTGTTAAAACTTTTATACACTTTGGATTTAACATCATATCAAAAGGAATTTAAACAATACCTCGATCAAAAAAATTGGATCAGAGAACCAAAAAATCTATATGAGCCAATAGACTACATCATACAGCTCTCAGGAAAACGTATCCGACCTATTTTAACTTTAATGGCGAGTGATATTTTATCAGGTGCTTATAGAAAAGCATTTCCTGCTGCACTAGCAATAGAGGTTTTTCATAACTTTACTCTTGTACATGATGATATTATGGACGATGCTCCTTTAAGAAGGGGAAAAAAGACGGTTCATGAAAAATGGGATTTAAATAGGGGAATACTTTCGGGCGATGCTATGTTAATTTTAGCCTATCAGTATTTTGAAAGTTATACTCCAGAAATATTTCAAAAATTAGCAATTCTATTCAGTAAAACAGCATTAGAAGTTTGTGATGGACAACAGTTAGATATTGATTTTGAAACTAGAAATGATGTTACTATAGAGGAATACATAAACATGATTCGTTTAAAAACATCTGTGTTGGTTGCAGCTGCATTAAAAATGGGAGCTATTGTAGCAGAATCTTCAGAACAAAATGCAAATTTATTATATGAATATGGAGTAAACCTAGGGCTAGCTTTCCAGTTACAAGACGATTATTTAGATACTTTTGGAGATCCAGAAACTTTTGGCAAACAAGTTGGTGGTGATATTATTGAAAACAAAAAAACATATTTGTATCTAAAAGCAATGGAGCTATCAGATGAAGAAGACAAACAAAAATTAGAATTCTTTTACAAACAAAAATTAGAAGATAATTCTATTAAGATTGATGAAATAAGGCGAATTTTTGAAAGATGTGATATCCCATCACTAATTCAAAAATTAATTCATGAGTATACAGAGGCTGCTTTTGATTTACTAAAAAACATGAATATCAGCGAATTAAATAGACAAAAACTTGTTGACTTTGGCTCTTTTTTAATGTCTAGAGACAAATGATTTTTTTTATTTTTTTTGATGTTTAAAATTCTAAAAAAGTAGTACATTTGCGGCAATTAGTTAGGACCCATAGCTCAGCTGGTTAGAGCACCTGACTCATAATCAGGGGGTCCAAGGTTCGAGCCCTTGTGGGTCCACTAACAAAACAAAAGGTTGTAGCTTTTTAGCTTTACAGCCTTTTTTTATTTTTTATAGTTTGAGTTTTTTAAACGAAAAAAATAATTTTTTAATATATTTAATTCCAAATATTTGAAAAAAATGAAAAAAATTATTCTTGTTTTATTTATGATTCCAATTTTCTCCTTCGGCCAAGAGAACTCAAATACTAAAAATGGTTTAGAAAACTTATTAGAAAAAGCAGAGAAACTAGTTAAAAATATTGATATAAGCTTTAATAAAAAAGAAGAAAAGAAAATAGACTTAAATCTAGAAAACAAGATTATTAATCTATGGAAAAATTACAGCAAGGCATTTGAATATAAAGATTATAAGAAAGTAGCCTCCTTTTTTTCTTACCCATCTACTTTTGGAACTTCTTCCAATTCAATTATCTTAAATAATAAAAGTGAACTGATAAAAAAATACAAAAACATTAGAGAAACAACCATTCAAAATGGCTACAAATATTCTCTTCTAGACAACTATAGATTTACTATGTTGTCAGAAAAAATTTGCTTTGTTAAGGTAACATATGGTAGGTTTGATTCAAATTATAATAGAATTCATACTGGCAAGGGAATCTATTATTACAAGAAGATAAAAAACGAATGGAAAATGTATTTTATTGATTCAGTATTGAAAGATGTAAAGTGATTTATGTTTAAAAAAACGTTTAAATGTTATTGAATCCCTGAAGTCTTGCAACGTATTTACCAATGACATCAAATTCTAAATTCACAACCGTTCCTTTTTCAAATTTTGAAAATCCCGTATGCTCATAAGTGTAGGGTATAATAGCCACACTAAACTGATTTTTTTTAGAATCTACCACAGTAAGACTTACACCGTTTACAGTTATTGACCCCTTTTCTATGGTGATGTTTTTAGCATCTGTATCGTACATAAAAGTAAAAAACCAACTACCATCTTTGTCCGAAACTTCAGTACAAATAGCTGTTTGATCTACATGCCCTTGAACAATATGACCATCTAAACGGTCACCTAACTTCATGGCTCTTTCTATATTTACCATATCATTTTCGGCCAAAAAAGCCAAATTAGATTTGTCTAGGGTCTCTTTAATAGCAGTAACAACATAATTAGTATCAGAAATTGCAACAACTGTTAAGCAAACACCATTATGAGCAATACTTTGATCTACCTTTAACTCATGTGTGATATTTGTTTCAATTGTAAAATGAATATTTTCTAATTCTTTTTCAATCTTCTTTACCCTTCCTAATGTCTCAATAATTCCAGTAAACATCTATATAAATTTAGTTACTTTTGTTGCATACAAAAATAGACATATTAACCTTGAGTTATGGATAAAAAAGATAAAATAGTAGTTGGAATCTCTTTAGGAGATGTAAATGGTGTTGGAATAGAAGTTGTCTTAAAAACATTTGAAGATCAAAGGATGTTAGAATTTTGTACACCTGTTTTATTTGGATCTTCTAAAATTATTTCTACACACAAAAAAATTTTAAATATAGAAACTTCCATTCACAGCATTCATTCTATTGATCAGATTATTCATGGAAAAATAAATCTTTTAAATAGTTGGAAAGAAGACGTAAAAATTGAGATTGGAAATGCAACTAAAACTGGAGGGAAATATGCTTTTAAATCACTTGATGAAGCGACAAAGGCATTAAAAGAAGAGAAAATTGATGTGCTAGTTACTGCTCCCATAAATAAAGAAACGATTCAGTCTGACGAATTTAATTTTTCTGGGCATACAGAGTTTTTAGAAAATAATTTAGAAGGAGAAAGTTTAATGATACTAATGAATGATTTTTTAAGAATAGGACTTATTACCGGACACATTCCTATCTCTAAAATAACAGAGACTATCACTCCTGAACTCATTGAACGTAAGGTTAATATCCTGAACCAATCATTAAAGCAAGATTTTAACATCAATAAACCTAAAATAGCTGTGCTGGGCTTAAACCCACATTCTGGAGATAATGGTGTTATAGGACAGGAAGAAAATGATTTTATTAATCCTACAATCAAATCAATTAAAGAAAGTGGTATTTTTGTTCATGGACCCTATGCTGCAGACGGATTTTTTGGTTCTAAAACCTATGAGCAATTTGACGGTGTTTTGGCGATGTATCATGACCAGGGATTGGCACCATTTAAAGCATTAACTTTTGGTAACGGAGTTAACTTTACTGCAGGACTAAGCTATGTTAGAACTTCTCCAGATCATGGAACCGCTTTTGACATCGCAGGCAAAGGAAAAGCAAGCTCAGATTCTTTTAAAGAAGCCGTTTTTGCAGGGATTAAAATATTCAAAAACAGAAATGAGTATAAAGAACTCACGCAAAATGTTTTAAGACCAAAAAAACAGTCTACATTTTGATATAATAAATAATAATTTATTAAAACATTTTGTTATCTTTGCCCGCTCAAATTCATTCAGTCGTAATGTCAAACTTGAAACAATTTAATATTCCTTTTATAGGATTAAAGCAAGGAAAACATTTATTTGATTATGAAATTGACAATACGTTCTTTGAAGCTTTCGGTTTTAATGACTTTAATAGCAGTAAATTAGAGATCACATTAGTTTTTGATAAAAAATCAACTTTTTTTGAATTAAACTTAAGAGTCAACGGATTTGTAAATGTTGATTGTGATACATCATTAGAACCTTATGAACAAGAAATTAAAGGAAATATGCCTTTAGTTGTAAATTTTGGAACAGAATATAATGATGACAATGATGAAATGATTATTATTCCTCATGAATATCATGAAATAAATATAAGTCAATTCATTTATGAATTAGTAATACTTTCTGTACCAACAAAAAAAGTTCATCCAAAAGTACTTGATGGTACAATGAACTCGGAAGCTTTAACTAAATTAAAAGAGTTAGAAATAAAAGAAAATAAATCTTCTACAAAAGAAGATGACATAGACCCAAGATGGGATAAGTTAAAAAGTTTAATCACAGAAAAAAATACATAAAATGGCACATCCTAAAAGAAAAATATCTAAAACTAGAAGAGATAAAAGGAGAACACATTATAAGGCTTCTGATCAACAGATAGCAGTAGATCCAACAACAGGAGAAGCTCATCTTTACCATAGGGCTCATTGGCACGAAGGAAAGTTATATTACAGAGGTCAGATAGTTCTAGAATCTGCAGCTACTGAAGTGTAGTATTTTAAGGTAAAAGCATAAAAAAACCCTCTTTTTGAGGGTTTTTTTATGCTTTTGGTCAAAAAATCGTTTATTTCACCTGTTTTATTGAAAAAAACTAAAATAATTTTTACTACTTTAGTCACCCGATTGAAGGTAGAAAATAAACGATAAAAATCTCCTTCTTATAAGCTTTCATATGTCAAAAATAACTGCAGCCATTTCAGCAGTTGGGAAGTATCTTCCTGATTATATTTTAACGAATAAAGAGTTGGCAACTCTTGTTGAAACTAACGATGATTGGATTACTTCAAGAACTGGCATCAAAGAAAGAAGAATTTTAAAAGAGCCAAACCAAGGAACCTCTTTTATGGCTGTAAGAGCGGCCAAAGATTTGCTCTATAAAGCGAATATAGATCCAAAAGAAATAGACATGGTAATTGTTGCTACTGCAACACCTGATATGCTTGTAGCATCCACCGCTGTTTTTACTGCAACAGAAATAGGAGCAACAAATGCATTTGCTTATGATTTACAAGCAGCATGCTCAAGTTTTTTATATGGCATGTCTACAGCTGCTTCCTACATAGAATCTGGACGATATAAAAAGGTATTACTAATAGGAGCTGATAAAATGTCTTCTATTATTGATTATACAGACAGAGCAACTTGCATTATTTTTGGAGATGGTGCAGGTGCTGTTCTTTTTGAACCAAATTCTGACGGTTTGGGATTACAAGATGAATACTTAAGAAGTGACGGCTCTGGGAGAGAATTCTTAAAAATAGAGGCTGGCGGATCAATTCTTCCTGCTTCAGTAGAGACATTAAAAAACGGACAACACTTTGTGCATCAAGAAGGTAAAACAGTTTTTAAGTTTGCTGTCTCTAATATGGCTGATGTTGCCGAGAAAATGCTTACTAGAAACAATCTTTCCAACGACGATATTAGTTGGTTAGTTCCGCATCAAGCGAATAAAAGAATCATAGAAGCCACAGCTAAAAGAGTGAATGTAAGCCCATCAAAAGTAATGATGAATATTCACAAATATGGCAACACCACTTCTGCTACGCTACCCTTGCTACTTGCAGATTATGAGCATCAATTAAAAAAAGGAGATAATTTAATATTTGCCGCATTTGGTGGAGGCTTCACATGGGGGGCTATCTATTTAAAATGGGCTTATAATTCGTAAAAAATAAACAACTAAAACTAAGTGAAATGGATATTAAAGAAATTCAAAATCTTATCAAATTTGTTGCTAAATCTGGCGCTAGTGAAGTTAAGTTAGAAATGGAAGATATAAAAATCACCATTAAAACCGGTTCTGAAAGAACTGAAGTTACTTATACACAGCCTGCTCCTATGATGGCAGTTCCTCAAGTTTTACAAGCTACTCCAATTGAGACGCCTATTGAAACTCCAAAAAATACAATTAAAAATGATTTAGCTAATGACTCTAAATATGTCACTATTAAATCACCAATTATAGGTACTCTATACAGGAAACCGTCTCCTGAAAAACCGTTATTTGTAGAAGTTGGAAGTACAATTAATATTGGTGATACAGTTTGTATTATTGAAGCAATGAAGCTTTTCAATGAAATTGAATCTGAAGTCTCAGGGACTATTGTAAAAGTTCTTATAGACGATTCATCTCCAGTAGAATTTGATCAACCTTTATTCTTAGTAGATCCTTCATAATTTTTAGAGTTAAAAGATTTTATTATACTCTTTTAACATTAAGAATAAAAAGATACAATTATGTTTAAAAAAATATTGATTGCCAACAGAGGTGAAATTGCTCTTAGAGTTATAAGAACCTGTAAAGAAATGGGAATAAAAACTGTGGCTGTTTATTCTACAGCAGATGCAGAAAGCTTGCATGTAAAGTTTGCAGATGAAGCAGTTTGTATTGGCCCTCCGCCAAGTACAGATTCTTACTTAAAAATGTCTAATGTTATTGCAGCAGCAGAGATTACAAATGCAGATGCTATTCACCCAGGGTATGGGTTTTTATCTGAAAATGCAAAGTTCTCTAAATTATGTGAAGAGCATGAGATAAAATTTATAGGAGCTACTGGAGAAATGATCGATAAAATGGGAGATAAAGCTTCAGCAAAATCAACTATGATTTCTGCTGGTGTCCCTTGTATACCTGGCTCTGAAGGAATCATAAAAGATTTTAAAGAATGCAAAAAACTAGCAACTGACGCGGGATATCCTGTAATGCTTAAAGCTACTGCTGGTGGTGGTGGAAAAGGAATGAGAGCCGTTTGGACTGCTGCAGAACTACAAGACGCGTGGGATTCAGCTAGACAAGAAGCAAAAGCATCTTTTGGAAATGATGCCATGTATTTAGAGAAACTCATTGAAGAACCTAGACATATTGAAATTCAAATAATAGGAGATTCTTTTGGCAAAGCATGTCATTTATCTGAGAGAGATTGCTCTGTTCAAAGACGTCATCAAAAGTTAACGGAAGAAACTCCTTCCCCTTTTATGACTGATGAATTAAGAGATAAAATGGGTGAAGCTGCAGTAAAAGCTGCAGAATATATTAAATACGAAGGTGCTGGGACCGTTGAATTTTTAGTAGATAAACACAGGAATTTCTTCTTTATGGAAATGAATACTCGTATTCAAGTAGAACACCCAATTACTGAAGAAGTTATCAATTATGATTTAATTAGAGAACAAATTCTAGTTGCGGCAGGTATCCCAATTTCAGGAAAAAATTACTTACCAAAATTACATTCTATAGAGTGTAGAATAAATGCAGAAGATCCTTATCATAATTTTAGACCATCACCAGGTAAAATAACAACTTTTCATGCTCCAGGAGGTCATGGAATCCGATTAGATACTCATGTATACTCTGGATATATGATTCCTCCAAATTACGATTCAATGATTGCTAAACTTATCGTTACAGCTCAAACTAGAGAAGAAGCAATTAGTAAAATGAAAAGAGCCTTAGACGAGTTTATTATTGAGGGCGTAAAAACAACCATTCCTTTTCACAGGCAATTAATGGACCATCCAGATTATGTTATTGGAAACTATACTACTAAATTTATGGAAAGTTTCGAAATGGAATCTTAACAAACTACTTTACTTATAGTTAATAATTAAAAGAAAGGATATAAATTATATCTTTTCTTTTTTTTATATTTATACTTATAATCAATAACTAAAATTATAAGACGATGTCTAGTGGTATTAAAATAGATGGTATAGACAAAATTATCATCAAAAGACTTGTTGATGATGCAAGAACACCAATTTTAGCAATTGCAAGAGAGGTAGGTATATCTGGTGCTGCAATACATCAACGTCTGAGGAAATTAGAAGATTCTGATTTAATGGTTGGATCAAGATTAATTCTGAATCCGAAAGCTTTGGGCTTTACAACAACTGCTTTTATTGGAATATTTTTAGAGTCTGCAAGTTTGTATTCCTCTGCAATAAAAAAACTAAAAAACATTCCTGAAGTTGTAGAATGTCATTACACTACCGGAAATTGGTCTATCTTAATCAAGATACTCTGTAAAAATAACGAGGACTTAATGTATTTACTTAACAATGATATTCAACGAATAAAAGGGGTATCAAGAACAGAAACGTTTATCTCTTTAGATCAACAAATTAATAGGCAAATTACCATATAAAAAAAAGCAAAAACGCAAATTAGTTTTTATTTGCAATTAAATTGCATATTTTTGTTTCTAATCATTAAATCAAATTTAAAATGAAAAAAAATCTGTTTAGTACTCTAATTGCATTGTTTAGTGTTAACATTTTACTTGCTCAAATAGCAGTATTTACACCAGTAAAAGTTGAAAAAAAGGATATAGAACAATTTCTCAACGTAGAAACGAATTACAGTAAAAAAATTGCTCAGGATGCTGTAAATAAGGACAAACTTGTAGGATGGGCATTATTACAAAATACAAATCCAGGACCTGATGATTATAATTTTATTTGGGTAAATATTTATCCAGACATCAATACAGCAGCAAATGAAAATACATGGTGGAATAATTCAGAAGTAGTAGTAGGTATAAAGCCTGATGTATTATTTAGCGATAGTTCTAAGTATAAATACGACAGAAGCTATACTTATAAAATGGAAATGACTATTCCTAATTCAGCTCCAGCAGCTTATGTTATTCTTAATTTTACTTCACCAGATGATGTAGATGCAGCAATAGCGAGTGCTGAAAAATATGTACTTCCACATTTTAAGAAAAATATGGATGATCATGGAATGGTAGGATGGGGAATGGCAACTAAAATAACCCCTCAAGGCCAAGATTATTCATCGGTTATGTTTTATGATTCGTATGATACTTTGGCAAATGCCATGAGACATCTTGCAGGAGAAAGCGTAATGAAAGGGTTACCTTTTGATAAAATTGAAAAATCAACATGGGAAATGAGGCCTTTAATGAAGGTAATTTCTATTACAAGTCCAAAGTAAACAAACCAAAGGCCATCTAGTTAGATGGCCTTTGTTCTTTTAATGAAGATTATGATTATTGTTTTCTTCTTAAAATACGAAGCTCGTAATCTTTAACATCCTCAAAGTCCCCTCTTTCTTCAATTAATTTAAGAAATTTATTGTCTTTTTCTAATTTATCATAAAGCATCAAATGATCATTTGTGTTTTTCCCTGATAAAACAATCCAATGAGTAGCTCCATTAGGTCTTCCAATATCATACGTCCCAAAACCTACAACTCTGCCATCAAAATCACTCTTAAATTCTCTTATAATTTTATCATGACCAGCCTTAAAGTTATTTTGATCTTTTACTTTAATGTCCCAAATATGTATATTTTTATTACCTTCCAGGGCCGCCTCTTGCCAACTGAGAATTCTACCGGAATAACCAGCACCCCATTCTTCCACATAGTTTCTTAATTTTCCCCAAAATACTGCATTTTTATCTGCACCAATTGCATCTTCATCAACCATATCTACTCCAAGCGTACTCATAAATACAAGCCTATGAGTCATCCCATTAGAACTTCCTTTTCTAAAGCGCTCTAATACCACTCCAGCTTGATTCATTTTAACACCATCAAAAACATCGTCAAATGCTGATGCTATATCTTTTTGTGTGAAAGGTTTTACTTTTAACTCTTGCACACTAAAAACCATTGTCTGAGCAGTTAAAAAAACAGAAGTCAACAAACCAATGACAAATAATAATTTTTTCATTTTAAATTGTTTTAAGATTAATAAAGTTGAAATCTACAATAATTAATTGCTTTGTGCAATTAATTATTGTAGATTATTTTTTAAATAAATGAAATTGATATTAGATTTAGATATTTGAAGAAAAAATAGAATTTGATGGAGTAAATTATCGAACCCCAATATTTAAAGAAGGTTTTGGGTTTATTTATAGAAAAACCAATGAGTTAGAGGGTGTTAAAAATAAAAAAGGAGACAATCTTTCGAATGTCTCCCGTTTAGTACAGAAGGCGGGACTTGAACCCGCACGGGCATTACTGCCCATTGGATTTTAAG
>CAZAIL010000074.1:0-10531 GCA_964485155.1 uncultured Flavobacterium sp. | reverse complement strand
GCTTTACTAGCCGCCTCATAACCAATAGTGTTTATGGGAGTCACATAACCCTGTCCGCCATGATGTGGTGTTACTTTTACAGTAACAGCTTCTGGAGCAATACTTTCAAAATGCTTGGTAAATAAATCTGTAATTTCATGCCATTCTTGGTTTGGAACCAAGCGCATAGATATTTTTGCATAGGCTTTAGAAGCAATCACTGTTTTTGCACCTTCTCCAGTATAGCCACCCCATATTCCATTAACATCTAGGGTAGGGCGTATAGAGTTTCTTTCGTTGGTTGTATATCCCTCTTCTCCGTAAACAGCAGCAATATCTAATGCTTTTTTATAATTTTCTAAAGAAAAAGGAGCTTTTGCCATTTCATCTCTTTCTGCTCTAGATAGTTCCTCTACTTTTTCATAAAAACCAGGAACAGTAATATGGTTATTCTCATCATGCAATGAAGCAATCATCTTTGTTAAAATATTGATGGGGTTTGCTACTGCACCACCATACAAGCCAGAGTGTAAATCTCTATTAGGACCTGTAATTTCTACTTCAACATAACTTAAACCTCTTAATCCGGTTGTAACAGAAGGAATATCATTGGCAATCATTCCAGTATCAGAAATTAAAATAATATCATTGGCTAATTTTTCGTGGTGGTTTTTTACAAACCAGCCCAAGCTCACAGAACCCACTTCTTCTTCACCTTCAATCATAAATTTCACATTACAAGGAAGGTTTCCAGTAGTGGTCATGTATTCCATGGCTTTTACATGCATATACATCTGACCCTTATCATCACAGGCACCTCGAGCAAAAATTGCTCCCTCTGGATGAAGAGCTGTTTTTTTGATAACAGGTTCAAATGCTGGAGAATCCCAAAGTTCTAGTGGGTCCGCAGGCTGAACATCATAATGACCATAGACTAAAATAGTAGGTAGTTTTTCATCGATAATTTTTTCTCCATATACAATAGGATATCCTGGAGTGTCACATATTTCAACAAGATCACAGCCTGCTTTTTCTAGGCGATCTTTCACTACATCAGCGGTATTTAAAACATCTTGTGTATGAGCTGGATCTGCACTAACAGAAGGAATTTTTAGGAGTTCTATAAGTTCATTAATGAAACGATCTTTGTTTGCTTCTATATATTTTTTGATGTCGGACATGGTTTATTTTTATGTGGACTCAAAAATACTAAAATTCCTACGATTCCGCTTTGCGAATTCAGACGAATGCTTATATTTGCAATCCGAAAGCTGGAAAAGTATTTCAGTTTTAGTTGCAGGCGTGGTGGAATTGGTAGACACGCTAGACTTAGGATCTAGTGCCGCAAGGTGTGAGAGTTCGAGTCTCTCCGCCTGTACAGATAAAAACCTCATCATATTGATTTTTCAATACGTTGAGGTTTTTTAGTATCTGAATTTGTACGATTTCTGAACAATTATACCTATATACTAACTTTTGACACCTCTTTTTTCTTTTCTTTTAAGGATGTCAGAATGAATTTTAAGTTTAATAAATAAATATCTAAAAAAGTTAAATTTATGTTTACAATAGTTCTTAAAAAATCACGAACGATGTAAGTTCCTTATTTTTTAATTATAACTTTAGACATTATTCTATTTGTATCAATGAACTTAAAGATATAGAACCCTTTAGACAGCCTAGAAAGATCAATTTTATTTTCACCTACTTCTATATTTTGTTTTAATAGTGTTCTTCCATTAACGTCATAAATTTCTAACTTTAATTGTATGGAACTATCGATGAAATGAAATCTATCAAATGGGTTTGGATAACTTCTAACATTATCTAATTCGAAGTTTAATAAATTTAGAGATTCATTAGAAATAATGATATTTATGGTTGTTCCGAAAGCTTCAGCTGATAAAATTCCATTACTGGCTGAAGTTGGCGTAATCACAATATTTTCATCTCCATCATCAGAATTTCTGTCTTGCGTGCTGCTTGCCACGGAAGTGCTTGAAGTATCATCTAGTGCTGTAATTGTTAAGTCACCTGTAGTTTCTCCTGCAGGAATAGTGATTTCTGGAAAATAATGATATTTTTGAACACGTTGATTAAATGCTTCTGAAACGTATACATTCATTTTAGCACTTACGAAGATATTACGAATTCCATCTAATTGATCACTTTCATTGCCTATTGTAGTCCATTCTAAATCACCTACTTCCTTTTTTTGAATACGTTTATTGTACGAATCCGATATATAAATACTTCCTTTGGTATCTATAAAAACATCTTCAGGGTGACGCAATTGGTTCTCAGCAGCACCCTCTCCATTACCTCCAGCAATTGTGGTTCCTTCGGTATCGCCTGGTCCCCATTTTTGAATGCGATGATTTTTTGTGTCTGCCACATAAACGTTTCCTAAGTCATCTGCATAAAGTCCATGAGGGTTATTCAATTGATTGGCAGCAGCACCCTCTCCATTACCTCCAGCAACAGTTATACCTGATGTAGCTCCCGGCTCCCATTTTTGAATACGATTGTTATAAGTGTCTGCAACATAAACATTACCTAAAATGTCTACATGAACTCCAATAGGATTGTTTAATTGATTCGAATTTTCACCTTCTCCATTACCTCCAGCTACAGAAATACCTGAAAATTCACCCGTCATCCATTTTTGGATACGATGATTTTTTGAATCAGCTATATAAATATAGTCATCATTAGTTATGTAAATTCCTCTAGGTTCAACAAATGCATTTGGAGTATCTCCCATTTCTTCAGTTCCTGCTACAATAATTCCTTCTGTAGCGTCTGGCGCCCATTTCTGAACACGCTGGTTGAATTGGTCAGCTACATATATAGCATCTTCTGTATCTACAAAAATTCCTGCAGGGTTACTAAATTTATTAGAGAAGTAGCCAATTCCATTACCTCCTGCAACAATAGAGGCTGTACCTTTAGAACTAAAATCAACAACATAGTCATCTATGAATGTAGCGGTGCCCTCAACATCAAGCTCAATCGTTGTTGGTACTGAAGTTGGCGCACTTATTGTTGCAGTAACAATTGAAACACCTCCATTTTCTTCAATATTAGTGTCATCAACAATAATTGAAGTAATGGTAGGAGCATCTTCACTCAATAAGTTTAGGGTAATTGTATTTGTAGCAGCGATAGCATTTGTTAATCCTGAATTAAGAGTCATTACAATAGTTTCTACTACCTCTATTTCATCATCATCTAAGCCTGTGGTACTTATTGTAAGGCTTCTAGAATTTACTCCCGCTGGGATAGTAATACTTGTGTTACTTAATGTATACTCTGTAGTTTGGGTAGCTGTAGATGTATCTGATACAGAAAAATTAATTATAGTTTCCTTATTTGAAGTCGCACTTAATGTAGCAACAAGATCCACATCTGTAGTTGAGTTTTCTCCTATGCTTTCTGCACTTAATTGAAAACTTAAAGTTGGTAGTTCATCATCATCTATGATAGTGATGGTATGCGTGTTGATATGGTCTGAAAATGCGTTGACAACTGATATTGGCGAAATTACAATCGTTTCATCATCATCATCTGAAGTGTCTTCTATTGCAGTTAATGTTAAAGTTCCAGAAGTTTCACCAGCAGCAATGGTAATTCGAGGGCTATAGTGGTATTTTTGAATACGATGGTTTCTCATATCTGCCACATAAAAATCTCCTAGAACATCCACAAAAACAGCTTTAGGACCATTTAATTGATTAGTCGCAATTCCTTGTCCTTGATTTCCTGCTACAGTAAAAGCATCACCTTCAACAAAAGTTTCGTCAAGGTGTTGTGTAGTATTTGCAGCTACTTTCCATTTTTGAATACGGTGATTGTAATAATCGGCGATATACATGTTCTCTAAGGGATCTACAAAAACACCGATAGCGAAATTCAATTGGTCAACATCATAGCCTTCTTCATTCCATCCAGTAGCATTGCGAATATCGATACTTCCTTCTCTCCATTTTTGGATACGGCTATTCTCTGAATCAGCAACGTAGATGTCTCTGTTGGGCGTTACAAAAACGTTATTAGGGTGCGCTAGTAAATTGTGATTGACTCCAAATTCTCCCCCTCCAGCGACTCTAATACCAGATGTAGCGCCAGGGCTCCATTTTTGGATACGATTATTACCTGTATCTGCTACATAAATATCTCCAACATCAGTTACAAAAACACCTTGAGGGCTGTTTAATTTATCAAAGATGTTTAGGTCGTGTGAGGCGATTCCTTGTCCATTACCTCCTGCAACGGTAATGCCTTCAGTAGCACCTGGCTCCCATTTTTGGATGCGATGGTTTTCTGAATCTGCGATGTACAGATTTCCCGATGTGTCTACAAAAATACCGTGAGGTTTGTTTAGTTGACTAGCAGCACTACCTGCACCGTTACCTCCTGCAACGGTGGTACCTGATGTAGCTCCTTTTCCCCATTTTTGTACACGGTGGTTTAATAAATCAGCAACATATACATTGCCAGAGGTATCTACATACAGACCACTTGTATAATTGAATTGATTGTTAGCAGTACCTGCACCGTTACCACCTGCTACAGTACTTATTGTGAATTCGCCTTTACTATTATAAGCTGCTGCATAATCAACTTCATAACCCGCAGATCCTGTTATGTCAAGTATAATATGCGTAGGTTTTGATGCTGGTGTATCTAAAGTTGCTGTAATCACTGAAACACCCCCGTTTTCAGCTATACTGGTTTCAGAGGTGGTAATGGATGTTACCGTAGGATTGTCTTCACTCAACAAATTTAAAATCACGGCTTCTGAACTAGTGGTCGCATTGGTGATTGTTGGTGTCAATACAATAGTTTGTAGTACTTCTATTTCATTGTCATCCAGTCCACTAGTACTAATGGTAATAGAACCTGATTGAGCTCCTGCTACAATAGTAATGCTATTGCTGCTCAACGTATAATCTGTAGTTTGTAAAGCAGATCCTGATAAGGTGAAATCAATAGTTACTGTTTCGCTTGACAGTATATCTAGAGAGGCGGTAAGGGTTACATCAGTAGCTGAATTTTCGTCAATATTTTCTGAGCTTAGATTAAAAGTAACTGTAGGTGTTCCGTCATTATTGGAGGCAACACAATTAGCATTATAATATTTACACAAAACCACATCAATACGTGCTACAATTGAATCGGCAACAGCTTCATTGTAATTGATTAGCATATTGTCATATCGTATATCGTGATGTGATTCTAATCTTGGAGTCATATTATCATATACCACTTGGAATTCATCATTATCAGCTGGTACTATAGAGCGATAATGCAATAAGCGCTCTTTAATTTTATTGTCTGTAGATTTTTTTTCTAAATTACTGACCAAGTTTTCAGAAGGTAAAATACCCCAAAACTCAAAAAGCGGAGCCATGTTAATATCCATTTTTTCAGTTGCAGCACTAATATAAATATCATCTTGATAACTATTGTCTGCTAATGGGTTTATCAAGCGTTCTTCATAAAAATAACCATTGATATCTCCTAATTCTTCCCAGGAATATAATTGTGCAATATCTGCATATTTGGCATGGCCTCTAGTTTGGTAAGACGTTTGTATTCCGTCTAAATAATTATCATAATTAACGGTGTCTATTTCCATTCTATCCCCAAATCTAAATGGTGGAGAGAGTATCCAATCTAAAGCAGCTTCATCAAAATTTAACCGTTGTTGATTAGAATATATCAAGGCATTGTCCATACTTTGTCCAAACACTTGATTGTATACTGCAACAGCTGGTAAATTTACAATAGTCTCTTGCTCTTCATGAAGGGTAGGAGGATTGTGTAAATGCCCCATTTCATGTAATATTACGTGATGTTCTAGACCAATTGTACTACCAACACCTGTCATAAAAGCATCACCATTGATAACATTTATAGGCACCATTGTTGGGGTAGGATTAAATAAATTGTCTCCAGTCACTTCTATGGGCATTGGGTTTGAGGCAGGTGCTGCAGTTCCCGCGTAGTTATTCTGACAGTCTATTAAAATATATTCTGCTCTAAAACGATCTAGCGATCTTCCTAAATGGATATTAAAAGAATCAAAAGTTTGATCCCAAAGCGTTATAACGTCATCAGGGTTTGCTATTGTAGTTGCAGCAGGTGCTGGAAAAGTAGTTATAAATTTTGAGCTTTCCCAATCTACCCATTTTACGTGATTGTTTGCTAAGTCGGTTTGGTAGTCTAAAAGCGTCCTTTCAAAACCAGGCTTATTAGAATAGTAAGGTGCTTTTACCGCGCCACTTATTTGACAAGTTACCGTACCAAAATTAGACCCGTCTGGTAGTATAACATAAATGGCTCCACCGAAAGGATTAGCTACTGTCAAGGAAGTAGAATTTACATTGTATAAAGTATATATTCTGGGAAAACGACTAAATTCATTCCAGGTAGCTTCTAAATCTCCTAAATGAGCACCAACTCTTACTTTAACTCCTTGATTTATAATATTGTTTGGAAAGGTAAGAGTTACCAATTCACCAGGTGCGGCATAATATCCTGTAGGACGTATAACCCTATCCTGATCATTTAGCATAAAACCAGGATCTGTATTGTAGAACCCATCGATATTAAAACTAGAATCGTTCACTCTTGGCGCATTATTGTCAACTTCTCCCGGAAAAACAGTATGATCTAAAAAAGTAACGCCAGCCATATTTGAGGTATTGGAAGTGGTGTATAAATTATCTACTATCCACTGTTGTAAGGTATATTGTATGCGCTGTTCTATGAACATTTCACTTACCCTAATCTTTATTTCAGCATTAAAAATAGCCCCATGTTGTAGGTTGTAAGAAGCTAAATAACTTGTAATAATCTCTTCATTAGGGATATAGCTATTTTCGTCCCAATTATCTACAAAATTACTATATAAGTTCTCTTTTTCGGTATCACTTAATGTAGTCGAACCATTCATGTGGTTTGTAAAAGAATTCAATACAGTATTAATTAGGGCAGGATCTCCTGGTGGTACGACATTATAAAACAAAAGACTATCAATATTGACTTTAGCATAGGAGGGATGATCTATTGCCATAGTATTATTTTTATCTGCACCTACCCATATTTGTTTATTATCAAGTGAGCTTTTAAAGGTTTCTATATCAACATGTTGATCACTAAAATAGGATATACTCACATTGCCGTTTACCATATATTGAATGTAAGGTCTTGTAACATTAAAAAACATTTTAACTGTTACATCATACCACACATTGAAATCTAATGGGCTCACAAAGTCCAGCTGCCCTTCACTTTTATTGTCGCCATAGGTAGCAAACAACTGAACCCCTCCTTCTTCACCAGTGTATAAATCAAAACCTAAAGCTGGCCGACTAAAATATTTATTACTTACCAAGGTTCTCATTCCCTCATCCTCATCTGTAAGTTTAAATCGAATACTGTACATAAATTCCTCTTCTGAATTAATATTACCACTCAACGCAGATGGTAAATTCAAAAACCCATCCTCTTCTAACTCAATAACCGAGCTATCTCCATCAGTAATGAAACTTATACCTCCATAGGTATTGGGATGATAACCATTAATAGCATCATTGGCATCAGTGTCAAATGAGTACGATGCAAATTGAGCTTGTGTTTGATTGGAAAAGATAAAAAATATGATTGCGAATAGAATGGTGATTTTTTTCATGTGCTTAATAGTTCGTTATTATCTAATTAGATTACTAACCTTAAAAGTAACTTAAATAAAAATAAAATAAAAATAAAATAAATTATTAGTAAAATTAAATAAATATGTTCCAAAAAATATAATGGGTTTTAGTTACTGTGGAGATTTATAGATTTTTTAGATATAAAAACCCCCTAGCATTATCTCCTAATGAAATTAATAATAGTTGATTGTTTTTTCAACAGTTTTTTTACATTAGCAATAATAATTCTTACCTCCTAACATGAAATTTTTACAAGTTTAAATAATATTCTTTTTGTTTTTAATTGACACGAATATTTCAGCCTAAGTAGGGATTGGTAATTCAGAACCAGATGCTTCATCGGCTTTAGATATTACTTCTACTACAGGTGGTTTATTACCACCTCGTAAGACAACTAGCAACCGTAATGCTATTGGCTCACCTGCTACAGGACTAATAGTGTTTAACACCACTGATAATATCTTACAGATCGCGGAAGGTGCAATTATTTATGGAGATTGGTATTTGCCTTCAAAGTATGAATTGAATCTAATGTATCAAATGAAAACAACGATAAACACCACTGCTTTAGAAAATAATGGTAGCGATTTTTCTTCTTATTGGTTCTGGAGCTCTACTGATTTCAGTACCAATAACACCTGAGGGCAGAAGTTGAGTGATGGTCGTCAGGCCAACGGCAGTAAGAATACCGAGGTCGGTGTGCGTGCAGTTCGGTTTTTTTAGTATCTTAATTTGCACGATTTATGTATTGTTAGAAAGTTTCAAACTAATATTCAATAAAAATTAACGTAAAAATAAAGTTGTTTTTAAGACGTTATTTGATGCATTGTAAGGATCAAAAAAAATCATTATTGATTATTCAGAATGAAAAGGATTAATTAATAAAAATTTTAGATTAGTTAACTGATTTTAAAAACACCCTCTTTTAAGGTGTGCAATTCGTGTATTTTAATTTGATGCAATCCCTTTTTTAGAGTGTTGCTATTTGCTTTTTTTAAGAATTACTAATTGAATAAAGTTTAAATCAATCTCTGATTATCATCAGTATTCTAATTACAAAAACCCCTACATTTCTGCAAGGGTTGGTTTTAAGGTATGTCTTATTTTAATTCTTTATAATTCTTTTAGTAGTTAATTTAACACCATCAGAAAGTTGTAGGATGTAAACTCCTTTTTCTAATTGGCTTATGTCTATACTATTTGTGATAGATTCTTTCATTAGTTGTTTGCCAAGAATATCATAAATAACAACGTTTAAATTACTATAATTACCTTCAATGTAAACTAAATCTGAGGTAGGATTTGGATAGATTGTAATATTTAGTTGGTTTTGCTCATCTACACCAGCTGTTGAACATACTAATTCATCTCCTGTAAACAGCCATCCTTTGTTGTATATTAAATTTTGTCTAGCATCCTCTCCAGTACAATAGGTTAAGTTAACCGCACCAAATAAAACATTAGGCTTAACATTTTGTTCTGACCAATCTATTAATAATGCATCATAATTAGTTGTAGATAGACCAGAGTTGTCAAACATATTTTCCATATCAGTAACACTAATTATATTCCATTCACTAATATCTTGATTAAAAGAGGTTGCCTCAGAAAACATAGAATTCATCGAAGTAACATTAATAATATTCCATTCACTAATATCTTGATTGAAAGATATAGCATTGGAAAACATAGAACTCATATCAGCAACACTAATTGTACTCCAACCACTTATGTCTTTATTAAAAGTTACTGCCCCAGAAAACATCTCACTCATATCATTAACACTAATTGTATTCCATCCACTTATATCTCCATTGAAAGATATTGCATTAGAAAACATAGAACTCATATCATTAACACTAATTGTATTCCATCCACTTATATCTTGTTTAAAAGATGATGCACCAGAAAACATAAAACTCATATCTGTTACTGCCAATACATTCCAATTGTTAATGTTTTTGTTAAAAGAGATTGCGTCTTCAAACATGTTTACCGTAGTATTTACTGAAAGCAGATTCCAGTCACCTATATCCTGATTGAAAGACGATGCACCTTTAAACATAGAACTCATATCACTAATATTGCCTGTATCCCAATTACCTATATCTTGATTAAATGATGATGCATCTTTAAACATAGATTGCATGTATACAACATTACTAGTATCCCAACCACTTATGTCTCCATTGAAAGAGAGTGCACCAGAAAACATAAAATACATGTATTTAACATTACTGATATCCCATCCGCTTATGTCTCCATTGAAAGAGAGTGCACCAGAAAACATTTTAAACATATTAGTAGCCTTGATTGTATTCCAGTCACTCATATCTTTGTTAAATGACGATGCGTTAAAAAAAGTTTCCTGAAATCCTACAGTATTAGAGACATTCCAATCACTAATTTCTTGATTGAAAGAGCGCGCGCCGGAAAACATCCTACCCATGTCAGTAACACTACTCGTATTCCACTCACCAATTTCTTGATTAAAAGATATTGCATTAGAAAACATATAACTCATATCAGTAACATTACTGGTATCCCAACCACTTATGTTTTCATTAAAAGATACTGATGCATTAAACATTCCTGTCATTGCGGTAACATTGCTTGTATTCCAAGCTGTGAGGGGTTTGTTGAAACTATCTGCACCAGAAAACATAGAACTCATATCACTAACATTGCTTGTATTCCAAGCTGTGAGGGGTTTGTTGAAACTATCTGCACCAGAAAACATAGAACTCATATCACTAACATTGCTTGTATTCCAATTACCAATTTCTTGATTAAAAGATATTGCATTAGAAAACATATAACTCATATCAGTA
>CAZAIL010000073.1:0-10589 GCA_964485155.1 uncultured Flavobacterium sp. | reverse complement strand
GAAACTTGGAAAGCATTAAAAAATGGAATTCCAAATTCCAATTTAGGTAAAATAGGGTTGGCAATGTCTCCTTTTAATTCGAAGGTTGTTTATGCAGCTATAGAGTTAGATAGGACTAAAGGGGGGTTTTTCATGTCTTCAAATGGAGGGCAAACCTGGATAAAGCAATCTGATGCAGTTGCAGGAGGAACAGGACCTCACTATTATCAAGAAATTATTGCTTCACCACACCATGAAGGAACCCTTTATTTTATGAATAACAGTGCTTTGATTTCAAAAGATCACGGAAAAACATTCACCAATATGAGTAGGTCAAATCAGCATAGTGATAGTCATGCGTTGGTTTTTAAAGATTCAGACCCTAATTATTTATTGATTGGAACTGATGGTGGCTTGTACGAAAGTTTTGATGGAACAAAAAGCTGGAAATACGTGCGAAATTTACCCATTACTCAATACTTTAAAATTGCAGTAGATGATGCCAAGCCATTTTATAATGTATATGGTGGTACTCAGGATAATGGGTCTCATGGTGGTCCGTCTAGAACAATAAGTTCTGACGGTATAGCTAGTGCAGATTGGTGGAAAACACTTGGTGCAGATGGAGCTCAAACCGCTACTGAACCAGGAAATCCTGATATTTCATATGGAGAATTTCAACAAGGAGCCTTATGGAGAATAGATAGTAAAACAAAAGAAACTGTTTTCATTCAACCACAAGCTAGAGAGGGAGATCCTTATGAACGATTTAATTGGGATGCCCCAATTTTAGTGAGCTCACACAATCCGAAACGATTGTATTTTGCATCTCAACGAGTTTGGAAATCAAAAAATAGAGGTGATGGCTGGGAACCTATTTCAGGAGACTTGACATTAAATCAAGAAAGAATGACTTTTCCATATTATGATAAATCACAAAGCTGGGATAATGCATGGGATGTAGGAGCAATGTCTAATTACAATACCATTACCTCATTGGCAGAATCTCCAAAACAAGAAGGTTTGTTATATGCAGGAACTGATGATGGATTAATTCAAGTTACAGAAGACGAAGGTGCAAATTGGAAAAAAATAGCTTTAAACTCTATTAAGGGATTGCCAGCCACACCATTTGTGAATGATGTTCGTGCAGATCTTTTTGATGCAAGTGTTGTTTATGCTGCCTTAGATAATCATAAATATGGTGACTATAAACCTTACATTATTAAAAGTTTAGATAAGGGGAAATCTTGGAAACTTATTAACGGTGATTTACCAAACAAACTTTTAATTTGGAGATTAGTACAAGATCATATTAACAAAGACTTGCTATTTGCTGCAACAGAGTTTGGAGTTTACTTTACGTCTAATGGAGGTGAAAATTGGGTGCAATTAAAAGGAGGAATGCCAACAGTTCCTGTAAGAGATATTAAAATTCAAAGACGTGAAAACGATTTGGTTGCTGGTTCATTTGGTAGAGGAATATTTATTCTAGATGACATCACTCCATTACGAACTTTTAATAAAAGAATGATGTCTGCTGAAGCTACTATGTTTCCTGTTAAAACAGCACATTGGTATCGTCAATCTAGTAGAGTTGGAAGTCAAGGTGATGCAGAATGGATAGCGAAAAACCCTCCGTTTGGTGCTAATTTCACCTATTATATGGCAGATAAAATTAAATCTAAGAAAGATCTTAGGAAAGCAAAAGAAAAAAAGGGTGATGTTAAATTTCCTGGTTGGGATGCTCTTGAGGATGAAAAAAGACAAGATGGCCCCTATGTTGTGTTACTTATAAAAGATGCAAATGGAAATGTAGTAAATACTATCAAAGGAACAAATAAAAAAGGTTTTAATAGAGTAAACTGGAGATTAACTTATCCAAGTAAAAGTGGAGAGCGTTTGCAAGCACCTAGAGGTAGACGTGGGTTTAGAGGAGGAGGAGTAATGGTTACACCAGGAGTTTATTCAGTGACACTAGCGAAAAGAGTTGATGGTATACATACAGAATTACAAGACCCTATATTATTTTCTGTAAAACCCTTATTTGATGGAGCATTACCTAGAAAATCATACAAAGAAATGGATGATTTTAGAGATGCTGCATTCGCTTTTCAGCAAGATTTAACCTCAACAAATATTGCTTTGTCTCGCAGTCAAAAAATGGTAGACGCCATGTTAAGAGCACATAACAAAGCAACTTTTCCATCTAATGAGTTGTTTAAGCAATTAAACGATGTTAAAATAGCGTTGTTAGACATAGATAAAGAACTTCACGGTGATGAAATAAAAGATGAAATTGGGGAAAGATCTAACCCAACTGCAAGTGATGGAAATTCATTAGGTTGGAGAGCTTTAGGGAATACCTACGGCCCAACTGATGAGCACAAAGGACTATTAAACCGTGTTCAAAATCAGTTGAAGAAAGTAAAAGAAAAATTAGTACCCATTGTTAACGCTACGCTTCCAAAACTTGGAAACGAATTAAAGAAAACTGGAGCACCTTGGATTGAAGGTCAAGGGTTGATCAACAACTAATCAAAATCAAAAAAAAAGGCTCTTTTTAAAGAGCCTTTTTTAGTTTTTAATTTTTAATTCTAAAGAGTGTAAATAATCATGAATTCACATTTTCTTATTAGTTTATGAAAAATCTATAATTAGTCTTCTAGGTAATGGTTTTAATAAGATTATTTTTATAAATTCGTACAAGTTTAATAGTACAAAAAACTAAAATCATGGAATTACAAGCATATATTATCATTGGACTAAAAATAATTATTGGTATAAGTATCTTAAATGTATGGTTAATTCAATCTAAAAAACATACAAAATGGAGAGGTGGTGATGCTACAACAATTATTGAAGAATTTAAAGTTTATGGTTTATCAAAGTCTTTTTATGCTGCTATTTACTTCATAAAAGTAAGTTTAGCAATCTTGCTTCTAGCTTCTATACGATTTGATGTCTTAACCTTAGTGAGTAGTCTTGGCTTAGCAGTATTATTATTAGGATCTATATTAATGCATGTGAAGGTAAAAGATGCATGGTATAAATCATTTCCTGCATTTTTATTTATGGGAATGAATTTAATTATTGCTTATTTTTCTACATAAAATAGGTTAATAAAGTTTTAATAGCAATAAATAGATTGATAGCTGCGAAACCAAAAGACGGAGAAGATTTAATAAAATTATCTTTAATCTTTAATCGTACAATAAAACCAGCTATCATTAATAAAAATAAGCCAGTTGATGCTAATAATAGAATTACTGGACTTAAATACAACCCTAACAACAAACCTACAGCGCCAATTAATTGAAGATAACCAGTTAGTTTTCTAAATTTAGGTAGGTTATATCTGTCGAACTCAGAAATAATAAATTTTGAATAAAAACAGTTGAAACCAAAATATACAAAAGCTACTCCTGAGAACCAAATTACTATTGTAAGTATATCCAATTGATTTTTTATTATTTAAGAATTATTTGCTACAACAAGATTACAATAAAACCATCACTATTTAAGTTAAGAAAATCATTAAAATCTAACTTCAACTAAACTTTATTTTTATTTCTTGATTATCTTTTTACTAAAGAACTTAAAATATAATACAATCTTCATAGGATAGTTTTCAGTTTCAACTAATGACATTCATAAATAACTGTTCTTATTAACTTCTATAATTCAACAATAACCGTAGTCTGTATTCTTATCTTCGCAAGATTATTTTTTAGTACAACTAGATTTTATCCACACAAAGATTATATATGCCTAAAAATCAAAACGAAATAGACAGTACTAAAATCATTTCAACACAAGAGATAGACAGCTGTATTTCGATATTAGAGCAGCTAGTCAGGGATACAAATCAACTGTTTGATCTTTCAGAAGATAAAAGAACAGCATTACTAAAAGCTTCTGGAATGCTTTCTAGACCTAATAGAGATGAGTTTCAACGAAGAAGGAAAGATGCTAAAAAAGCGGCAAAGCGTAAAATGATTGCAAAAGATACTCATGCAAGAAAAACAACAGGAATAAGATCTGCACGTGATGTGGAATTATTTGTAGCCCCCAAATTACTTATTGCTGCATCAATAACGGACGAAACATTGGAGTTAGAGTCTCCTAGAAACTGTTATGTATGTAAATCAATCTTCACAAGATTACATCACTTTTATGACACCATGTGTACAGTATGTGGCGACTTAAATTATACAAAACGATTTCAAACAACAGATTTAAAAGATCAGGTAGCTGTTATTACTGGCTCTAGGCTTAAAATTGGTTATCATATTACGTTAATGTTATTACGCTCTGGTGCTACTGTGATTGCAACAACTCGATTTCCCGCAGATTCTGCAATTCGGTTTTCTAAAGAAGATGATTACAAACAGTGGAATGGACGATTGCATATTCACGGACTTGATTTACGTCACATTCCTAGTGTAGAAATTTTCTGTAATTATATAGAGCAAACATACGATCGATTAGATATTTTAATCAACAATGCAGCACAAACAGTAAGAAGACCCTCTGGTTTTTATGTACATCTAATGGAAAAAGAGAAATTGCCTATAGACCAGCTACCCAAAACTGCACAAATAGTATTAAAAAATCACAAACACTGTTTGCAAGAATTATCAGATATAAGTATTGGTGCTTTAAAAACAAGTAAAAATAATGTCTTACCTGTTAGTTGGCACGGACCTGAACCTGGTATTGGCTTGCGTAATTCTGCAGCATTGTCACAAATTCCTTATAGTTTTGACAATTCATTGCAAACTGATGAAGTTTTCCCTGAAGGAAAATTAGATGCAGATTTACAGCAAGTAGATTTAAGAAAAACCAATAGCTGGCGTTTAAGACTTGGTGAAATTGAAACAACAGAAATGGTAGAAGTTCAGTTAGTAAATGCAGTAGCCCCTTTTGTTTTATGCAACCGTTTATCTAATTTAATGATGAAAGAAAATACGGGTAAAAAACACATTATCAATGTATCAGCTATGGAAGGTAAATTTCATCGATTTAAGAAAGTAGACAGACACCCTCACACTAATATGGCAAAAGCAGCCTTAAACATGCTCACTCATACTTCTTCTGCAACATTTGCAAAATCAGGTATTTATATGAATGCTGTTGATACTGGATGGGTTACCGATGAAGACCCTGCGGAATTATCTAAAAAGAAGGCGGAGATTCATGATTTTCAACCTCCTTTGGACATTGTAGACGGTGCAGCAAGAGTAATGGATCCTCTGATTGATGGAATTAATACAGGGAAACATTGGTCTGGAAAATTTTTAAAAGATTATTTTCCAATAGACTGGTAGTTTCATTAGCAATTTTTACAAGTACTTATTTTAATTGAATACAGCCAACTGTATTTAATAATCGTATGATTAGGTATGTTATATCTACCTCATGCCATTTGACACCAAAATTAGCACTGCTTGCATTTTTGTGATGGTTGTTGTGATATCCTTCACCCATCATAAGAAAATCAAAAGGGAAAAGGTTTTTGCTAGTGTTTTTCATGGTGTAATTTACATAACCATAAATATGACCAAACCAATTAATAATAACACCATGTATAGGAGCCATTAACAAGATTACTGGCAATAATAACCATTGCCACAAACTTGTCACAAATACGATAAAGAATGTTATATAAACGGCAATCCAAAGCAATCTAGAAAACCTAGAACTTGCAAACTGATCAAAGCTTTTCCATTGCGGAACATTTTTCATAAAACGCTGATCAATAGCTATTCGTTGTAGATTGATATCTTGATAGATTGTTTTTGTTTTCCACATCATTGCAAATAAATTTGCATCATGAGAAGGGGAGTGGGGATCTTTTTCAGTATCTGTATATGCATGGTGCATTCTATGCATAATTCCGTAACCGTAAGCACTTAAATAACTAGAGCCTTGAAAAACCCACGTTAAAATGAACGTAATACGTTCCATTGTTTTGGACATGGTGAATACCTGATGAGCGGCATACCGATGTAGAAAGAAAGATTGGAAAAATAATCCACCATACCAAAGCACCAAAACAAAAATAAGAATCATCATGTTTTTTTTAACAAAGATACTTTGATCTTGAAAACCAAACAATGAACCCAAATCAATAAAATTAAGGTATTATAAACGTTTTCTAATTCTGCTCAATGCTTGAGCTGTAACACCAATATAAGAGCTAATATATTTCAAAGGAATAACTTTTAAAAGTTCAGGGCGTTCTTTAAATAATTTAAGATAACGTTCTTCAGCTGATAGGTTAAGTAAATTTTGTTCTCGTCTAGATTTTATTAAAAAAAGACGTTCTGCAGTTAATCTACCAACTAGATTCCCTATATGCGTGTGTTTATAAACCAACTGTAAATCTTTATATGAAATGCTTAGTATCTTAGTTTCCGAGAGAGCTTGTAGTTGATAAGCAGAAGGAGTTTGTGTGAGGAAAGAATCATAAGCACTCACAAACTGATTTTTAAAACTAAAACCAAAAGTTATTTCTTTCTCTGGATTTTCTTTCGGAATAAATAAGCGTACAACTCCAGACTCTATAAATGAAATATGATTTTCTATTTCTGTAGCTTTTAAAAAAATTGATTTCTTTGAAATGATACGACGTTTTAACTTTGATGTAAAAAAAGTCCAATCTAGTTCAGATATCGACGCTATTTGGTCTAAATATGATTTTATTTGTTGCAAATTTTCAAATAAGAAATTAATATATCGTAAAGATAATGATTCATATTTGAGAAGAGCGACAACTTTAATATTTACAAAAATTAAGAATTAAATCAATTTTATGCCTCTAAAGTCTCATTTATAAGCTATTATAGTGAACTAACTGAATATAAGTCAATTAATATCTTGTGTGTATAAAAAAAGGAGTCATCTTTGCATTTCAAATATTAAATTATATTACAATGAGTAAAGGAACAGTAAAATTTTTCAATGAGTCTAAAGGATTTGGATTTATCACTGAAGAAGGAGTAGACAAAGATCATTTTGTACACATTTCTGGATTAGTAGACGAAATTCGCGAAGGCGACCAAGTTGAATTTGATCTTCAAGAAGGTAACAAAGGATTAAATGCAGTGAACGTAAAAGTTATTTAATAAAATATACTTCAAGTTTTCAAAAAGTCCATCACTTATGTGATGGACTTTTTTTATGCTATAAAGTAATGAAGTTTTTATTCTACTAAAGCAACTTGATTCATTGCCATTTCATGATCGTATTGGCAACATCCAGGCAAACTGTTATAAGCATCAAGATTTCCTAATACTGTTTCTGTATCATATCCAGACGCAGCAATAGCATTATGAATAGACAATGCATCTGTTTTTGCATCATTAAAAGATACTGCTATTTTTTTTAGATCTACATCCCAAGTTGCAGATGCAACACCTTCTATACTGTTTGCTGCTTTTTCAATAGTAGTTTTACACATGCCACAATTTCCTCTAACACCAAATGAAATATCTGTAATTGCCATTTCTTTGACAACTTCAGTGGTGGTGGTTTCTTTTTTTGCTTTACTCGTACAACTTGTAAAACTAATAGCAATTAGAAAAACAAGACTTAAAATTACTTTTTTCATTCTTTTAAAATTTAATTATTGGTTTTTGTAAATAATGCAAGGTTACTTTTTCATTTCAGTTTAGTAAATGTAGTACAATGTAGCCTATTATTTAAGATTACAGAGGCAAAAAAACTAGTATTCTAGACTAGTAGTTATATTATCATCATAGCTCAGTGATGCTTTTTACAAACTATAACATCATCTATAATAATCTTCTAAAAAAGGTAATTTAAGAGTATATTTGGCACATAAAAATCTTGGTATATTCCACAGTACGGTTTTTTCTTTACTCATGCATGTCTAAATTACCTAAAGAACATCAATTTACAGATCTTTCAGATTATGGAAGACCTGTTGCTAAGTTCATCGCAAATTCATTAAAAAACACCTCTTTTACTCCAATTCATGTAACCATTGCCTTTATAATATCTGGGCTTATGGCTATTTATTGTATTATTATGGGGTATTATTGGCTTGCTGCATTTTTTTTAATTTTTAAATCTATTTTAGATGCTGCAGATGGTGAATTGGCACGCGTAAAACAGAAACCATCATACACGGGTAGATATTTAGATTCAGTAGCAGACATCATATTAAACGCCTTATTTCTAAGTGCCATTTGGTATATAACCAATATTTCTATTTGGATATGTTTTCTTGCTTTCTTTGGATTGCAGTTGCAGGGCACACTTTACAATTACTACTATGTTATTTTAAGGAATAGATTTGATGGAGATACCACTAGTAGAGTATTTGAAGATAAAACACCCGAAGCTTTAGCAGGAGAAAAACAACAGCACGTAAACATTCTTTTTGGCTTGTATAAACTGTTATATGGTGTATTTGACAAAGTTATTTATACGCTAGATAGTAATGCAGACAAAGGTTCCATATTACCAAATTGGTTAATGACCAGCGTTTCTACCTTTGGTTTGGGTTTTCAGTTACTAATTATAGCAATATTGCTTGTATTGGGTTTAAAAGCCATTATTATTCCTTTCTTTTTGTTGTATACATTTATGATTTTTGTATTTATAGCAATCAGAAAAATACTTTATTAAAAAACATATACAAAGTTTATCCCTAGTTAATTCAACACTTTTTATTCGACGACGTAGGTGGGAATCATAATGTGTGGAATGGAAAAATAAAACTTATTACATTCTTTTATAGTATTTAATTTTAATAGGAGAATATATTTAAAAACACATTAAGGTTAGGTCTCAAAACTCTTCACTAAAAACTTATCTGCTTAATAAAATACTTTACGAACGATTTAAATTTTGTATGAAATAAATTTTGTATGAAATAACAGATATAATTCGTTAATAATTTATATTAACAGAATAATTTACTGTTATAAAATATATATATGAATATAAATATAATTTTGTTGCATAAGTACGAATTTAAATAATTAAAATGATAAAAATAGCATACGTAGGATTTGGTATTGTTTCACAAGGGTTAGCAGAAATTATTTTAGCAAATAGTTCAGTATTAACTGAAGGTAAAGGTTTAGAAATACAAACTGTAGGAATACTTGACACATTTAAAGGTAGCAAGATAGATGCCAATGGTATTGATATGCATGAGGTACTCATAAATGCTAAAAATAATAATTATAGCTTACTAACTGACAGTGTGTCTAACATTCCTGAAGCAATACAAAAAATTGAGGCAGATATTATAATTGAGGCTAGTTTCACAGATATTAAAACTGGAGAGCCAGCAATATCCCATATAGATTCTGCTCTAAAATCTAATAAGCATGTTGTTACCACTAATAAAGGACCATTCGCTGTGGCGTATAAACAGATTTTCAAGTTAGCATCATCAATGAAGAAGACTGTTGCAATTGAAGGAACCGTTATGAGTGGTACACCAATAATAAATGTTTTAAATAATGGTCTTTTAGGTTCAGGTATCACTGCTGTAAGTGGTATTATGAATGGCACATCAAATTATATCTTGACTAAAATGGAAGTAGGAATGTCTTACAATGATGCACTTCTACAAGCACAAAAACTTGGATATGCAGAAGCCGACCCAACTAGTGATGTTGAAGGCCTAGACACTCTAGCAAAGGTTATGATTTTGGCAAATGTTGTTTTTGATGAGCAATTAATACAAGAGGATATTGAGGTAAAGGGAATATCTAAAATTACACTTTCAGATGTAAAAGAAGCAGCATCAAATAATAAAAGATGGAAACTAATTGGAAGTGTTAGGAAAGATAATAACGGTAAAGTACATGGCTTAGTAAGCCCTAAACTTGTATCCGTTAACGATTCGTTATATGGTATTTCAGATGCTACTAATGCTTTAAAAATAACCTCTAATATTTTAGGAGATACAACTATTGTTGGAGAGGGAGCAGGAAAAATAGAAACCGGTTTTGCTTTGTACAATGATATTATCTCTATCGTAAATAGTTAAAATTATAATTATGGTTTTAGAAAATAAAAAAGAAAATAAAATACCTGTATATAATAGTTATACAGGAGATGTAATAGGAACTGTACCTCAATCGACCAAGCAGGATGTATTAAAGGCACTTGATGCAGCAAAAATAGGTGAGGTTATTGGTAAAAAAATTCCAGCCACAGAGAGAATAGTAATTCTTAAGAAAGCTGTTACAATTATGGAGCGAGAATTTGAAGTATTATCAAATCTTATAGCCACAGAAGGAATTAAGACAATACTACAGGCAAGAAAAGAAGTTACAAGAGCCATTATTACGATGCAACTTTCTGCGGAAGAAGCAGGAAGAATAATAGGAGCTACAATTCCGTTTAATGCTGTTGTAGGTTCAGAAGATAGAGTTGGGTACGAAACCAAATATCCTATTGGTATTGTTGTTGCCATAACACCTTTTAATGATCCTTTAAATTTGGTTTGCCACAAACTAGGTCCAGCAATTGCAGCAGGAAACCCTGTTATATTAAAACCTAGTGATTATACTCCTTTAGTAGCAATTAAGTTTGCAGAAATTCTTTTTGAGGCTGGATTG
>CAZAIL010000072.1:7043-10737 GCA_964485155.1 uncultured Flavobacterium sp. | reverse complement strand
ACAAAAATTTCTGGTACTATCGTTGACGAATCCAATGAAGGATTACCAGGAGCAAGTGTTGTAATTAAAGGTACAACAAACGGAACAGAAACTGATTTTGATGGAAAATTTACGCTGAGCTCTACCTCAGAAAGTGGAACTATCGTAATTTCTTTTCTAGGTTTTAAAACTAAGGAGTTTGCATACACCAATGCAGGAGATCTTGGAAGCATTAAACTTATAGAGGATGGAAACATTCTTGAGGAAGTAGTCTTAAGAGGAATTGTAGATATCGCAAAAGATAGACAAACTCCTGTTGCTAAGTCTACAATTAAGGCTTCAGAAATTCAAAGTAAATTAGGTTCTCAAGAATTTCCTGAGATTCTAAACAACACTCCATCTGTATACGCTACAAAATCAGGAGGTGGTTTTGGAGATTCTAGAATAGCTATTCGTGGTTTTTCACAAGAAAATATTGCTGTACTAATAAACGGAGTTCCTGTAAATGACATGGAAAATAGTAGAGTTTATTGGTCTAATTGGGCAGGTTTAGCAGATGTTACAACTGCAATGCAAGTTCAAAGAGGACTAGGTTCATCTAAGTTAGCTATCTCTTCTGTAGGTGGAACAATTAACATAGTAACCAAGACTACAGACTTAAAAGAAGGAGGATCTATTGTTTCTTCAGTTGGTAATGATGGGTATTTTAAAAATTTAGCTACCTACTCTACAGGTAAAAATGAAAACGGTTTTGCTGCAACATTTTTAATGAGTAGAACTGCTGGTAAT
Source organism: uncultured Flavobacterium sp. (assembly GCA_964485155.1). Taxonomy (GTDB): domain Bacteria; phylum Bacteroidota; class Bacteroidia; order Flavobacteriales; family Flavobacteriaceae; genus Polaribacter. Next base: position 9,969 of record CAZAIL010000072.1, on the reverse strand, counting down.
GGATATGTAGACGGAACAAAATTTGAAGGATTCAATTATTTCATTGGTTTAGGATGGGACAAAGGAGATCATAACTTTCAATTTATGTTGACTGGGGCACCTCAAACACACAACCAAAGAACGACTAGTTTTTACAATATGGCTGATATAGGTGACTACTTAAAATATGGTAAAAAATACAATTATAACCATGGGTACCTGAATGGAGAAGAATTTAACTGGAGACAGAATTTCTACCACAAACCAATTTCTTCTTTTAACTGGTCTTGGGATATAAATGAGACTTCCTCTTTAACTACTTCTGCTTACGTTTCTTTTGGACGTGGTGGTGGAACTGGAGACATTGGAAGAATGGGTGGAAACTATGCTAGTTCAAGTAGATTCAGAAACCCTGATACAGGATTAGTAGAATGGGATGAAATCGTAAAAGCAAATTCTGGTATCGGAGGAAACTTTAGTAGTGGTTATTCTTACACAAACCCTGCTGATCCATCAACTGGTTTACAAATTGTAAATGATACTGGCCTAAGAGATAGTAGTGTGCCTGCAGGTTTAGAGAGAAGAAATGGAATGATTAGAAGAGCTTCTGTGAATTCACATAACTGGTTTGGAGCACTATCTAACTACAGTACAAAAATAAATGATAACTTAACATTAGATGTTGGGATTGATCTTCGTTCTTACACAGGTCTTCACTACAGAAGAATTGATAACTTGTTAGGAGCTGATGGATATCGTGATAATGCAGATATAAACAACCCATTAAATGTATTATCTACAGAATATAGTTCTGATTTAGCACAACAATGGAATGTTTTTAGAAGCACAGATGATGAACAAAAAATTGCTTATAACAATGATGGAAAAGTTCGTTGGATGGGTGCTTTCAGTCAATTAGAATATGTGTCAGATGAAATTTCTGCTTTTGTTCAAGTAGGTTTATCTCAACAAAGTTTTAAGAGAATTGATTACTTCAACTATCTAGATTCTGACCCAAATAGAGAAACAGACTGGCAAAATATTATTGGTGGAAATATTAAAGGTGGTGTAAACTGGAATATTGATGAAAATCATAATCTATATGTTAATATCGGTGATTATTCTAAACAACCGTTCTTTGATGCTGTTTTCTTTAACAACAGAAATGAACTTAATCCTGATCCGAGAAATGAAAAAGTTTCAGGGTTTGAATTAGGGTATGGTTTTACATCTAATAACTTTACAGCAAATGTGAATTTTTACAGAACACAATGGAGAGACAGATTCATAAGAGTTGGTTACGAAGATGAAGCTACAGGTGATGAAGGATTTGCAGATATTCAAGGTGTAGAACAGTTACATACAGGTATTGAATTCGATTTAACTTACGACATTACAAACAACTTTAGTGTGGTTGGTATGGCTTCTGTTGGTGATTGGGAATATGCAGGGAATGTATCTGGAACAGCTTATAGTAATGAAACTACGCAACCAATCGGAGTTGCAGAATTATACTTAGATGGTATAAAAGTTGGTAACGCTGCTCAAACTACAGCAAGAATAGGTTTTGATTGGGATGTTACTAACAAGTTTAGTCTTGACTATAGCCATCGTTATTCAGATAATCTATATGCTTCTATTAATGCACGTGATTTTGATGAAGTTGACAACAATGGTTCTCTTCAATTACCAAGTTACTTTTTAGCTGATTTAGGAATGTCATATAAATTTGATTTCAAAAATGACACAGGTTTAAATTTACGTTTAAACATCAATAACTTAGGAAATACTGAATACATTTCAGAATCATTAACAAATGATTTTATTGAATCTGGTGACACTAGCTTTAACGGTATAAACACATCTAACAAAGCTTTCTTTGGTTTTGGAACTACTTGGAACTTTACAGCAAGATATAACTTCTAAAAAATTAGTTTTAGAGTTATTTAAAACCACCTCAAATGAGGTGGTTTTTTTATAATTAAAATTACCGCTCTTAAATTTTTAATGAAACCTTTTTATTCTTAGGGATATTTTCTTTGGTCCTCATTGTTTTGTTATTAACTTTTGTTAGTGAAATAATTAGTCTTGCAAAAAAAAGTTTTCATATAAGAATCTTCGACTTGGATTGTTTTTATTAATTTTATCAAAAATTTAATGGAATCTATGGCCAATATTTTAACTTTTTGTTTTGTTGCATCAAAACCTTTACACCCCTAAATGAAAATAATAAGTTACTTTTTTTCTTCAATTTTTGCATTGGTCTTTTTTTTAAGCCTTTTAGTATTTCATCCTTTGCAATGGATAGGCCTAAAAATTGGATATCAGTCTCATAAAAACATGGTAGATATCCTCAATTGGATACTAACAAAATCATTACTCATTATTGGAACTACTGTCCGTTTTACAGTAACACACCCTATTCCCAAAAATACAAGCATCATTTTTGTAGCAAATCATCAAGGTTTATTTGACATTCCACCAATTATTTGGTATCTGAGAAAATATCACAGTAAGTTTGTTTCAAAGATAGAGTTGGGAAAAGGAATTCCAAGTATTTCTTTTAACCTTAAACATGGCGGAGCTGCATTAATCAACAGAAAAGATCCAAAACAAGCATTAGAAGAATTAAAAAAATTTGGTCAACGAGTTCATGATAACAAATGGTCTGCCACTATCTTTCCAGAAGGAACAAGAAGTGTAACAGGAAAGCCAAAAAAGTTTTATTATAACGGTTTAAAAATGATGATACAATACAACCCAAAGGCATATATAGTTCCTATTACAATCAATAATTCATGGAAAGTATTCAAGTATGGAAGATTTCCTCTAGGGATGTTTAATAGAATTACAATTGAAACTCATGAGCCCATTAAAATAGAGTCACTTCCCATCAATGAACTACTACAAAAAGTAGAGGCAACGGTAATATCTCAGATAAAATAAA
>CAZAIL010000072.1:0-6943 GCA_964485155.1 uncultured Flavobacterium sp. | reverse complement strand
AAAAAAATAAATAAAAAACTATTCTATTGAATTACAAATGAATCTTGATCATTTAAAAAATTTAATTTTTGTCTTATTTCATGCTGCTTCGATTTAGAAATGACACATTGTAATAAGTCCTCTTTACCTTCACTAGTACTTGCAATTTCTTTCCCTAAAAAATCATACACAGTTGTATGACCATTGTATTGGTATCCATTTGCATCTTCCCCTATTCTATTTACGCCAATGCAATAGCTCATGTTTTCAATTGCTCTAGCTTTTAATAAGGAATCCCAAGCATCAATTCTAGGTGATGGCCAGTTTGCCATAAACACTAATAAATCATATTCATTAGAATTTCTAGTCCATACTGGAAAACGAAGATCATAACAAATCAATGGACAAATTCTCCACCCTTTAAAGTTTACTAGTAACCGATGCATCCCAGAGGAATATAGGGCGTCTTCTCCTGCCAAACTAAACAAATGTCTTTTGTCATAAGTTTCAATATCTCCGTTAGGATGGACAAAAACAGCTCTATTGAAGTACTGATGGTTTTCTTGTACCACAATACTTCCTAGAATTGCCATATTATTTGTTTTTGCTATAGCTATCATCCATAGAACGGTAGGGCCATTCATTGTTTGGGCTACAGAACTTGGTTGCATGGTAAAACCGGTAGAAAACATTTCAGGCAATACTACTAAATCAGTATCTAAGTCTAACAAGGCAATTTTTTGTTCAAATAACAACAAGTTTGCAGTAGGATTTTCCCAGGTTAGATCGGCTTGAATTGCAACGATATTTAATTCATTTTGCATGGAATTTATTTTTAAATAATACTATAAAGTTAGCAATAGTATTTTGTACATTGTTTACACAAAGTACTTTTATTGATGCAAACTTTTATTTCCGAAACTATAGACGATATTCTAGTAACACACTCTTCATTTGAAGATTGTGTTTTTGTGTTACCGTCACAAAGAGCCGGAGTTTTTGTAAAAGATTCATTCAAAAATAAAATCCCTTCGGGTTTTTTACCAGAAATTTTAACCATTGAAACTTTTATTGGACAAATTTCTGGGATATCAAAAGCTGATGCCATACAGTTATTGTTTCATTTTTATACTATTTATTCTGAAGTAGAAGAGCATCCAGATTCTTTTGATGTTTTTTCTTCTTGGGCTTTTGTGGTCCTTCAAGACTTTAATGAAATTGATCAATACCTTATTAACTCTCAGTCAATTTTTACTTATCTAAGAGATATTCAACGGTTAAAAAAATGGTCTGTAAAAGGTGAGTTTAAAGAAACTAAGCTCATGAAAGATCATCTTATCTTCATGGAACGTCTAGGAGTCTATTATACTAAATTCTACTCGTTTTTATTAGATAAAGGAACAGGGTATCAGGGATTAATATACAGAGAGGCAACAAAAAAAGCTGCTGCATTTATAAATAAGCATCCTCACAAAAAATTCTTCTTCATTGGATTTAATGCTTTAAACAAAGCTGAAGAGTTTTTATTTAAAGCGTTTTTAGAAAACGGACAATCAGAAGTTTATTGGGATATAGATCGTGCTTTTTTTGAGAGCAATCATTCAGCAGGAAGTTTTATTAGAAAATATAAAAAGGAATGGAAATACTACGAAAAGAATCAATTAAAACAAATTAGTGATCATTTTCTAGCAGAGAAAAATATTGAAATTATTGGAGCAACAAAGAATATCTCTCAATTAAAATATGCTGGAGAAATATTAAAAAACTTTTCTAATCATCAAAATACTGCCTTAGTTTTAGGAGATGAATCTTTATTATCTGTTGCTTTAAATTCTATTCCAGAAAACGTAGATGCTATTAATATTACCATGGGCTATCCGTTACAAAACGTCCCAACATCTCAATTAATTTCTGCTATTTTTCAATTGTTTATCACACAAGACAGACTGCAAAAAAGCACAACAAATGAGTTTTATCATAAAGATATAACTCGTTTTTTTAAAAATTCAGTTATTTTTCAATTAGTTAGTGAAGAAGCTCAAGAAGTACTTTTATTTATTCAAGAAATTATTTCTAAAGAGAATGCCTCTTTTATAAACTTGGCGGCTATTACTTCCTATTTGAAGCCATTAGAAGAAAAAAACAGTACGTTACTTTTGGCTATTTTTAAACCGTTTATTTCTGTAAATGACTTCATTTCTAGAATTTTAAACTTATTAGAGAACGTCAGAGATAATGTGTCTGTTCTAGAAAAAGAATATCTATATCGATTTTACAATGCATTTACACAATTACGAACCCTAAATAGTGCTAAGAACTATTTTAAGAATATTAAAACACTCTTTCAGTTTTATAATAGAATCATAGCCAATGAAAAGCTATCATTTCAAGGAGAGCCTTTAAATGGGCTTCAGTTAATGGGAATGTTAGAAACAAGAGTGTTAGATTTTGAAAATGTAATCATAACATCTGTTAATGAAAATATAATCCCTTCAAATAGTACTCAGAATTCATTTATACCTTTTGATATAAAAGTTGAATATGGGCTGCCAACTTACAGAGAAAAAGATGCTATTTATTCGTACCACTTATTTCGTCTGTTACAAAGATCAAAAAATATTTATTTAATATATAATACCGAAAGTGATACTTTTGGAAATGGAGAAAAAAGTAGATTTATAGCTCAGTTAGAAATGATAAGAAATGATGTTTACTCAACATTTATTGCTCCAAAAGTGATCACTGAACGAAAAGAACAAACGGAGGTTGGTAAAAACAAACAAGTCTTAGAAAAATTAAAAGAATTAGCAGAAAAAGGGATTTCTCCCTCTGCAATTACCAATTACCTATACAATCCGATTGACTTTTACAAACAGAAAATTTTAAGAATTAGCGAGTTAGATCTAGTAGAGGAAACCATCGCTGCCAATACTATGGGAACCGTTGTTCATGACACTTTAGAAGAATTATACAAACCTTATATCAATCTGTTTTTAACCATAAATCATATAGATTTAATGTTGAAACAGTATAGGAAATTAGTTACAAAATATTTCATCAAACATTTTAAAAATGGTGATATTACTTCAGGTAAAAATCGTTTGGCTTTTGAAGTTTCAAATCAATTTGTAAAACGGTTTCTCTCTATGGAGAAAAAAATCTTAAAAGAGGGCCATCAAGTAAAAATTTTAGGAACTGAACTAATGTTAGAAACACTCATCACTGTTCCTGGAATAAAATTTCCAATTAAAATAAAGGGAATCGTAGATAGAATTGATGAGTTTGATGGAGTCACAAGAATTATCGATTACAAAACTGGAAAAGTAAATGCCACGGATTTAAAAGTTCTGAATTTTGAAGAAATACGAACTGTTAAATATAGCAAAGCAATTCAAATATTGCTGTATGCTTATATGTATTCTCAGAATAATTCTTTGAAAACAGATGGCACTTTAGAAGCAGGGATTATTTCTTTTAAAAATTTAAAAGGAGGTCTTTTGAAAATCAATTTTTCATCGAAAGCAAAAAGCCCAAATTATTGCGTAACAGATGAAAAGCTAGAGGAATTCATGAGTGAAATAAAACTTCTTTTACAAGAAATATACAACCCAAAAATATCCTTTAAAGAACCAAAAACACTCTCTTACTCTTAGAGTTATGCTTTTGTAATAAAGAACTAGTTGCAATTTTTATTTCTGGTATACCCAAAATGAGCAATTTCCCATTTGTTATCTGTTTTTACTAGATAAAATAAATCTACACCACAGTGTGAAAAAGAACCGTTAAGATAGAAATCATAAGGAGCCCAAACAGAAGCAATAGCTCCATCTGTTATCACTTTTGCATCCCAGTATCGTTCTCTAAATTGTTCTGAAGTTTTTGGGTTCATTCTCGAAGAAATAGATTGATCATTGTCTATGACAACAGAAGACCCCGAGCCGTCTTTGTCAACATTTGTAACAATTCTATTAATTCCTTTGTAGAGTATTGAATCAAAAATACTTTTATCTTTTGTATTCACAGCCAACATAAATTGGTCAATAACAGCTAGAATTTCTTTTTTATCAATTCCTTTAGCAACAGCTCCAAAAGGTTCTTGAGAATAGTTCTCTGGAGGACTGATAGACAACGATTGTGAAAAGAGAAAACTATAGTTAAATATAAATACTAAGAAGAGAATTTTTTTCATTTTTTGTGTATTTTAAACAAAATTAATATAATTAGTTTTTACCTAAGTAAGATAGTGTAAGTAAAGATTATATTATTAATACCTTATTAACAAAAACACTAAAACCCAAAAGAGAACGTTACATCCTAATTTGGGTCTTATATTATTTCTTTTTACTCTAGATTCTATTATTCTTTGATAAGGCGAATTATAAAATTTTTATTAATTATCCCAATATATATTCCAGAACTTAATTCTTGTGATCTAAGTTGAACTCTTTTAGAGTTTGGGGTACTTGAAATCACAAGCCTTCCTTGAAGATCATATATGTCAGCAGATGTAATTATTTTAGAAGAATTTATATACCATATATTTTGTGTTGGGTTTGGATATAATTTAATCTCGTTTTGAAGCAGATTATTTGAAGAAATTCCAAGACTAGTACCGTAAAAATAAATAATGCCATTTTCTTTAAGATAATACGTTATTTGAGGTTCGCCAATATTTCCTACTAAATCAGTAACAATTAATTCAATTGTAAAATAACCATCTTCTAAAGAAGCAAAGTCTATTCCTTCCAGATTAAAACTACTTTCATCAATAGAGCCCTCTAAAAATATAGCAGAAATACGCCCTGAAGAATCTAAATTTTCTATAGTTACATCATAAGAGCCTCCAATATCTTGCTGTTCAACAACCACATCAATAATAATGTCATCTAAATTACTGATTCCGTCATCTTGAATATTTGAACTTGAATAATATGAGGCAGGGTAAAAAGTGTCTTTTATATATTCTGTACTTAATGTTGCTATTAATTGATCTTCAGTGTCTGTCACTTGAACAGTAAACATAATGTTACCATCTAAAACACCGGAGGTATTAATCTCATTTAAATCAATACTATCTGCATCAAAAACTCCATTTCCTTGAACAACAGCACCTCCTGTTAAACTATAAATTGTATAAATATAATTTAATCCTTCACAAGGAGTGCAACTTATTGAGGCAGATATATTTTCTACATTAGAAGCATTCACATAGTCACTCAAAATTTCTGCAACAAGAGGCTCTTCAAGCTCTACACTAGACTCAATAATATCGAACCTTACCAATTCTACAAAAGAGTACCGTTTTATATTACCTGCTTTATCCCTAATATCAGCGGAAGCCATGCCCCATATTCCAGGTGCTGAACCAGCAGGAAGCACTAAATCAAAATGATAGACAGCCCAATTAGAATTTAAATCAGGGTTAAAATCATAATAATCTAATTCTGGATGATTCATTGTTGAGTTACCCGTTTGAAACCCGTGGTCTCTTCCTAAAGGATCTCTTAATACAAATCCAACAGTTGCAACACCAGATTCATGTCCTTCATAATCGGATAAATCTCTAGCTATCATGGTAATATCTACTCTAGTCTCTCCGTTTGGAGCCTCTGGATTGGTGGGCTCTGCTATAATTGTAATATTATTTAAGTCTAATTCAGGGCTTATGTAGTCAGGGTAGGTTGTTTCCACATAAATACTGTCCCTCACATCCTTAAATAGTTTCAGTTTTTGACTTTCTGGTATGTTAAAATCTGTAGTATCATTTACAAAATACGTGTTAGAATAATTCCCTCCTGAATCTTGCATATTCACCATAGAAACTGCATAGTACCCTGATGGAAACCATTCAGGAATAGCTAAATATTGTTCAAAATGTTTGATGCTATTATAATCATCCTCCCATTCTGGAGTATTGATATTTGAGGGACCTCCTTGTATTTGTTTTTCATATACTTGAGCATCAGAGTCATCTAATATTGGATGAAAAATTCTAGTAATGGTTCTAAGCATGGGACTATTGTCATACACTGAATAAGCAAATTTTATGGCTTGCATCAAAACACCGTTTTCTTCATCACTAGGCTGAGTATCATATTCAGGACTAAAATAACCTTCCTGAACCTCCATTGTTAAATCATAATTCCAAGATGGAGGCAAAGTATCTTCTAATGGGTTTTCTAAATATAATTTCCATCCAATGGTAGATGTGTTCTCGTATCTTTGATTACCTACCTGATCAGAGATATTAAAAGAAGTTAAATTCCAATAACCACTCTTCTCAAGTTTAGAGAAAGTTGTAGTTCCAACCAATATTGAGTCTAGTGCTTGACCGTTCTCAGTACTCATCCCTATATCGTGAATTGTTCCAGATGTAGAAGATAGACGGATATAACCACTAGCTGCACCGTCTAGTGTTGGATCTATAGAATTTAAAGTTGCTCTTATAGTTACTTGTTTGTCTTCCTCTGGCGCACCAGTAACATCAATCTCCATTTTGGTTACCTTCCCTGGAAATACATAATCTGGGAACAAGTTATATACCGTAAACGTTAACTCTTCTGGAATCATTGCCACGTATCTAGTACCGTGCATTATTCTATCTCTTATAAACTCATACTTTTGAACAGAAACTGTTAAAAGAGCATCTGGATTGGTAAGGTAGAAAGCAATGGATTCTGCCATATCTTCATTTGGGTTTAAAAGGTGTGCATACGGAGAAACAAAACCTGTTGTTTGCGATGTAGACCATCCTGATGCAGATGATGGATCTTCAAACCATCCACCAACTTCTGTCCAATCATCTTTTAATTCTTGATCAAAAGCATATGCCCATAAAAAGTGAGCTTTCTCATGCAATATTAATCTTCTTACGTCATTTATTTCTCCTGTAAATGCCTTGCTCATCCACTCTATTGTGTTAAAACCAGTCCATGCAATGGCTGCTGCTGCTGGATATGTTGGG
>CAZAIL010000071.1:0-10989 GCA_964485155.1 uncultured Flavobacterium sp. | reverse complement strand
TGAAATGCATAATTAGTTTAGCTATGTATTAAAAAAGGGTGAAACGAATTCCAGCAAAAGCTCTAATTCCTTGGTTAGATGCGTACACGTAGCTTGGATCAAAAGCTCTTTCTGGGTTAAGTTCTGTGTTTACGCCAGCATCAAATGGATTATCTGCACCATTAATACTATTTGCTGCAGGTGTAAAGTTTAATAGGTTTTTAACTCCACCATAAATTTCCCAACTGTTGTTAAATTTTTTACTCAATTGAATATTTTGAATGCTAAACCAAGGAGAGTATTCATCTCTTGGGTCATTTTCACCTAATAAAGGCAAACGCATTGGTCCGTAAAGATTTCCTGTGTAATCTATGCTAAAATCATTGCTAAATTTATAAGAAATAGACCAAATTCCGCTAAAACTTTCTGTTAGTAATTGTGTTCTTTTTATGTCATTTTCTGTTACAGAAACTTCCATTAAGGTCGCTCCAGCGTTTATAGCTAATCCGTTAGTAAATAAGACATCTGTATTCAAGGAAATTCCTTTAGAAACTGAATAACCTTCTAAATTAGCATAAATAATTTTATTAGGATTCGTTTCGTAATCTGGTAAGATTCTATTATTGAAGTAGGTGTAAAAAGCACTTGCATCCATAGTAATAAAAGAATTTTCAGTATTTATTTTCTTCACATAATTAACGTTTCCATTCCAAGATGTTTCTGGTTCTAATTCTCCGTCAAACTCTACTGTTCTTGCTCCAGTTAAAGCTGCGTGATCTTCTGTGAAAACATTTGCAACTCTAAATCCGTTTCCAGCACTTATTCTTACAATATTAGATTTATCTCTAGAGCTCCATTTATAATTTACTCTTGGCGAAAAGATGTTTCCATGTATACTATTGTTATCCCATCGAACGCCTAAAAGTAATTTTTTTCGATCACTTAAACTTATTTCATCTTGCGCAAAAACACCTGGCAAATGAATTATTGATGGACTATTATCAACACCATTTTCATTTAAAGTTGCAAATGTATTATCGTCATAAAAAGTATAACGATAGGCTGCACCTAGTAATAAATCGTGTTTTTTCCCTAATTGTTTATTGTAAATTAACTGACCAAAACCAATTAACTGTTCTGCATCATAAGAAGTTTCTCCATAGAAAGAATCTTGATAATGTCCGTTTGCACTAAATTGAAAACGAATATTTTCAGAAGTTGGCAATTCGTAGGTTCCAAAAGTTTCCCATCTATTTGTGTAAATACTTTCTCCATAAATTTGGTTTCCACCTCTAAATTCTTTTTCCCAATCCATTTCTCCTCCCCAACGATCTTCATACACATAGCGTCCAGCAATGGTAAAAATCTTATTACTTTTTCTTTCGATATTTACTTTATTAAATATTGATATTCTGTTCTGTAACGTCATATCGGTAAAATTGTCCTTATTATTATCAATTCTATTTTGGAAATTAAAATAATTCACACCCAACAAACCTTGCACTTTTTCCGATACATTATAACGTAAACCAATATCTAAATTTACTTCCCCCCAAGAACTTACAAATGTATCTGTGGATAATAATGGTGCATTTGTAGGTTTTTTAGTGATGACATTTATAATGCCACCAACCGCTTCCGAACCGTATAAAGTAGATGCTGGGCCTTTAACAATTTCTACTCTTTCTATCAATGCTTGCGGAATTCCTGTTAATCCATAAACGGTAGAGAGTCCACTCACAATTGGCATTCCATCAATTAAAACAAAAGTGTAAGATCCTTCTAAACCATTAATATGAATGTCTCCTGTATTACAAACGCTACAATTTAATTGCGGACGAACGCCGTTTACATTTTGTAAAGATTCGAAGATAGAGGGCGTAGGGTTTTTTCTAAAAAAAGTTTGACTATACACCTCTACAGGTACTGGACTACTCGATTTTGATACAGGTCTTAAGGTTCCAGATATTACAATTTCATCCAAAGAATTATTTGATACTAATGAAAAATCACGAATGATCTTGTCATTATTAAAAGAGATCTTTACTGATTTAGTTTTATATCCTACACTACTTATTATAACGGTATGAGTACCATTGGGAATATTTTTAATTTCATAAAAACCATTATCATCTGAAGCTGTTCCTAGCTTGTTTTTTTTTAAATAAATATTGACATAAGATAAAACTTCACCATCGTCAAATATATTTCCAGATAAGGTGTTGTTTTGAGAGTAGGAGGTAATCGATATTGATAGTGAAAAGAATATTATAATTTTTAAAGATAGCTTCATTATTGTGAGTATTGTTGAATTAATTTTTTTGTAAAGATAAATAATTTTTTAGACAAGACTAAACTTATTTTATTAAAAATAAAAAAATGTATCTTTGTAATCTATTTATATATATGTTTTCACTTTCTGAAGAGAATTATTTAAAATCGATTTATCATTTAGAGGCTATTTCAGGGAAAGGAATTAGCACAAATTCGATTGCTAAAAAATTAGAAACAAAGGCTTCCTCGGTAACAGATATGATTAAGAAGCTTGCCGAAAAAGAAGTGTTAGTTTATAAAAAATACCAAGGGGTTACTTTAACAAAATCAGGAAGAAAGGCAGCTACTGGTATCGTAAGAAAACATCGTCTATGGGAAGTTTTTTTAGTTGATAAACTGAATTTCTCTTGGGATGAAGTTCACGATGTTGCAGAACAATTAGAGCATATTAAATCTCCTAAACTCATTAATGAGTTAGATATTTTCTTAGGGTTTCCTAAAATGGATCCGCATGGAGATCCGATTCCAGATAAAGAAGGAAACTTTCAAGAAATTGAAAAAAAATTACTATCCACTTTAGAAGAAAATCAGTCTGGAATATGTGTCGGAGTAAACGATTCCTCTTCAGAATTTTTAAAATATTTAGACAAATATAAAATTTCTCTTGGGCAACAAATTAAAGTTGTTTCTAAAGAATCTTTTGATGGCTCTTTAATAATTTTAGTAAACAAAAAAGAAATTACTATTTCATATAAAACCTCTAACAATATTTATATACAATCATGAGTACATTTGATCAATTAGTAGAATTTGGAAAAGAACATCCAATTTTATCAGCTTTATACGCTTCATTATTTACATGGGTTTTAACAGCCTTAGGAGCTAGTTTGGTTTTCTTTTTTAAGAAAATGAATAGAGCTGTTTTAGATGGTATGTTAGGGTTTACAGGAGGCGTAATGGTTGCTGCAAGTTTTTGGAGCTTACTAGCCCCTGCAATTGAAAATAGTCCAGGTGAAGGTTTTATGAAAGTACTACCATCTGCAATTGGTTTTGCATTAGGCGCATTGGCCTTGTTTGGAATGGATAAAATCTTACCGCATTTACATATCAATTTCAAAGAATCTGAAGCGGAAGGAGTGAAAACAAGTTGGCATAAAACAACCTTATTGGTATTGGCAATTACATTACATAATATTCCAGAAGGCTTGGCGGTTGGAGTTTTATTTGGCGCAGCTTCTACCTTAGTTGGAGCAGAACAAACGGAAATGATTATAGCTGCAATTTCTTTGGCAATTGGAATTGGAATTCAGAATTTCCCTGAAGGGTTTGCGGTAGCAATGCCTTTAAGAAGACAAGGTGTAAGTAGGTTGAAAAGTTTTTGGTATGGTCAGCTATCAGCTGTTGTAGAGCCTGTTGCAGCAGTTATCGGTGCCGTTGCTGTTTCTTTCTTTACTCCTATTTTACCTTATGCATTAGCATTTGCCGCAGGAGCAATGATTTTTGTAGTAGTTGAAGAGGTAATTCCAGAAACACAAAGAGATAAATATACAGACATTGCTACGCTTGGATTTATAGGTGGTTTTATTGTAATGATGTCTTTAGATGTAGGATTGGGTTAAAATCAATAATTATAATACAAAAAGCCAAACAATTTTTGTGTGGCTTTTTGTATTTTGCAACAAAATATTTTTGTGCAACAAGAATCTACTTTTCAAATTTATAATGCTTCAGCTGGTAGTGGAAAGACTTTTACATTGGTAAAAGAATACTTGAGACTTGTACTCATTAATGATGATATTTTTATTTTTCAAAAAATTTTAGCTATTACATTTACCAATAAGGCAGCTGCAGAAATGAAGCACCGCGTTTTGAGTAGCTTAAAAGAGTTTTCTGAAGGAAAAAAATCAACCCTTTTAGATATTTTACAAAATCAAACGGGACTTGATGCTTTAACGATACAAAAGAAAAGTAAAAAAACCTTACAAGTCATTCTTCAAAATTATGCAGCTTTCCATATTACTACTATAGACAGTTTTACGTACAAAATTATTAAAAACTTTGCCTTTGATTTAGGCCTTAGTCAGAGCTTTGAAGTAGAAATGAATGCACAAGACCTTTTGGATAAAGCTGTAGAAGTTCTTATTTCAAGAATTGGGACAAATAAAGAAATAACTGATGTTTTGATTGAGTATTCTTTGGATAAAGCAGATGATGATAAGTCTTGGGATATTTCTAGAGATTTATCTGAGTTTTCAAGGATTCTTTTAAATGAAGAAGATATTGCTCATTTTAGAAAGCTAAGCGATAAGTCGTTGCAAGATTTTAAACTAGTGAAACAAAAATTGAGTTCTTATCAGGAAGAGGTGATTGCTAAGATGAAATCTATTGGTCTAGAAGCGTTGCAGATAATTGAAAATAAGCCTTTAGAACACAAAGATTTTTATAGATCAATGCTTCCAAATCACTTTTTATCCCTAATTAATAAAACACAGGGCACAAAGTTTTTTGATCAAAGCACCCTCAAAAAAAGAATTGATGAACAATCATTATACTCAACATCTAAATCTGCAGTTATCATCGCCTCTATTGAAGATGTTTTACCTGAAATTTTAAAATTATATAATGAATCAGAATTGCTTTATCAGCAGCTAGTTCAGACTAGGTTAGTCTTAAAAAGTATTATTCCGTTAGCAGTTTTAAATAATATAAATTTAGAATTAACTAGTATAAAAGAAGAAAATAATATTCGCTTAAATGCAGAGTTTAATCAATTAATTTCAGATAATATTCAAGAGCAACCAGCTCCATTTATATATGAAAGAATTGGTCAGAAGTTTATGCATTATTTTATTGATGAAATGCAGGACACATCTGTTTTGCAATGGAAAAACTTGATTCCATTGATAGATAATTCATTAGCACAAGAAAATACAAGTTTGCTATTGGTTGGAGATGGAAAGCAAGCGATTTATAGATGGCGAGGCGGAAAAGCTGAACAATTTATTGAATTAGGTTCAGAAAATAGCGCAACTAAAAATCCTTTTTTAATAGAAAAAAAGGTACAAGAATTATCAGTAAACTATAGAAGTTTCAGCGAAATCATAAATTTCAATAACTCTTTTTTTAAACATGTTTCACAGTTTTTACAAAACCTTTCCTATGCTAACTTATTCTTAAAAAAATCACATCAAGAAGAAAATGAAAACAAAGGAGGTTGTGTTTCTATTTCTTTCATAGAAAAAACAGATGATAAAGAAGAGGATGAATTAAAATATGCTAAGAAAGTTTATCAAATAATTCAACAATTAGATTCTGCAGTTTCTTTAGGGTCTGTATGTGTTTTGGTTAGGAAGCGAAGTGAGGGAGTTGTTGTTGCAAATTATTTATCAGAAAATAGTTTAGAAATTGTTTCATCAGAAACATTGTTGCTTAGTAATAGTAAAAAAGTAAATTTTATTATCAGTTTTTTAAAGTACACATTAAATTCAAATGATAAAGAGAGTTTATTAGATGTTTTATACTTCCTTCACACACATCTAAATATTTCAATTGATAAACATACTTTTTTTACAGAATTTCTTGGTCGTGAGTTTCAAGAGGTTCTTGAAGTACTAAAACAATACAATTGTATTTTCGATTTAATTGCTTACAATCAGTATCCTTTTTATGAAAAAATAGAGCTAATTATTAGATCTTTCAACTTACAAAATAAAACAAATGCCTACGTTCAGTTCTTTTTAGACGAGGTACTCGTTCAACAACAAAAAGAGTCAAGTATACAAGATTTTTTAGATTTTTGGGAACACAAAAAGGAGTCATTAAGTGTCGTTACTTCTGAAAACCCAAATGCCGTGAAGATCATGACCATTCATAAATCTAAAGGACTAGAATTCCCAATAGTAATTTTTCCGTGTGATTTAAATATTTACCAAGATATAAAGCCAAAAGTCTGGTTAGAAAACAGTGTTGATGATTTTCCAGAGATTATGGTTTCTTTGACTAAAGAAATTCAATATGTAAACAAAAATGGAAAAGAACTCTATGATAATAGAAGAGCAGCATTAGAATTAGATAGCTTTAACCTCTTATACGTTGCCTTAACAAGAGCTGCTGAACAGCTATATGTTATTACAGAAAAGAAGTTAAATAAAGAAGGAATCGAGGATTTGAAGTACTATTCTGGAATATTTATTTCTTTTTTAAAAGAAAGTAAATTATGGATTGAAGATAAGGATGAATATATTTTTGGCTCTCCAGTTAAATCAACCAAAATTAATACACCAGAAGCATCCGGTAAAATTCAAGATACTTTTATAAGCACTCCTTGGAATAATCATAATATAACTTTATTGGCAAATTCGTCATCTTTATGGGGAACGAAAAGAGGGGATGCAAAAGAGTATGGGACTTTTATCCATAAAATATTATCGGAGGTTATTACAAAATTTGATGTTTCTCCGGTTTTAGAAAAACATATATTACAAGGAGATATAGATGCTGATAAAAAAAATCAACTTGAGCAGAAAGTAGTAGAAATTATTACCCACCCTAAGTTAAAAGAATACTATTCAGAAGATGTTACTATATATAATGAAAGAGAGATTGTTTATAATAATAAAATCATAATTCCAGATAGATTGGTATTTGACAAACAGAAAAGAGTTACAATAATTGATTATAAGACTGGAGTCGCTAAAGAAGAGCATTATTTTCAGGTAGAAAATTATGCAAGAGTTTTAGAATCATTAAATTATTCAGTTCATAAAAAGATTCTTGTTTACAGCAATAAATCAATATCTATAGAGGAATTTTAAAGTATTTTTACAGTCTCAAAAAAAAATAAAAAAATTATACAAACAAGTATGTACGGAGCAATAAAAGAGCATTTACAAAAAGAAATAGCAGAAATTAAAGAGGCTGGATTGTATAAATCAGAACGTATTATTACATCATCTCAAGATGCAGTTATTAAAATTTCTACAGGGGAGGAAGTCCTTAACTTTTGTGCTAATAACTACCTGGGTTTATCAAATCACCCTGATGTTATTCAAGCAGCAAAAAACACGATGGATACTCATGGTTTTGGAGTGTCATCTGTAAGGTTCATTTGCGGAACACAAGACATCCACAAAGATTTGGAATCAAAAATTGCTGAATTCTATCAAACTGAAGACACTATTTTGTATGCTGCAGCTTTTGATGCCAATGGAGGTGTCTTTGAGCCTTTGTTGTCAAAAGAAGATGCTATTATTTCCGATAGTTTAAATCACGCTTCCATTATAGACGGAGTTCGTTTATGCAAAGCATCTAGATATCGTTATGACAATAACAATATGGAAGACTTAGAAATTCAGCTAATTGAGGCATCCAAGAAGAATCATCGTTTTAAAATTATTGTTACAGATGGTGTTTTCTCAATGGACGGAATTGTTGCTAAATTAGATGAGATCTGTGATTTAGCAGACAAGTATGATGCGTTGGTTATGATAGACGAATGTCATGCTACAGGTTTTATTGGAGCAACAGGTCGTGGTACCTTAGAATTAAAAAATGTTTTAGGAAGAATAGACATCATTACAGGTACTTTAGGAAAAGCTCTAGGTGGAGCCATGGGTGGTTATACTACTGGTAAAAAAGAAATTATAGAAGTTTTACGTCAAAGATCTAGACCTTATTTATTTTCAAATTCTTTAGCACCTGCTATCGTAGGAGCGTCGTTAAAAGTCTTTGAAATTATATCTAATGACACCTCTTTAAGAGATAAATTAGAATGGAACACCAATTATTTTAGAGCTAAAATGGTAGATGCAGGATTTGATTTAGTTGGAGCAGATGCGGCTATAGTTCCAGTAATGCTTTATGATGCTAAGTTATCTCAGGTAATGGCAAACAAGCTTTTAGAGGAGGGTATTTACGTAATTGGTTTCTTTTTCCCAGTTGTACCCAAAGGAAAAGCAAGAATTAGAGTTCAATTATCAGCGGCACATTCAAAAGAACATTTAGACAAAGCAATCTCTTCATTTATAAAAATTGGAAGACAACTTCAAGTAATCTAATTACTTAAAAACAGATATTTCATAATTTTTTTGTAAATTTATCTTTGTAAATAGCAACAAAGAAGTTATTTTTGCTTAAAATAAGATAAACAAATTAAAAAATTTTAATAATGAAACAAATTAAATTAGCTGTTGTAGCGATGTTCACGTTGTTAACAACCAGTACTCTAGTGGCTCAGGATGCTAATAATCCGTGGGCTGTTACTGTTGGGGTAAATGCTGTAGATGTTTATTCACCATTAGAAGATCATCCGAATTCTCTTAAAGACTTTATTGGATATACTGATTGGAATATTTTACCATCACTTTCTAGAATAACTGTTGAGAAATATTTGAATAGTGGTTTTACACTACAATTAGCAGGTTCTGTTAACAAAATTACTAATGTTGCAATTCCAGATGACGCTAATTTAATTCACACATCTTTTGATGCAAATCTAAAATACACTCTATTTGGAAAAAAACCTCGAGTTATTGATCCATTTCTTTATTTAGGTGGTGGTTATACTGCTCTTGAAGGCGAAGGTGAAGCAATGCTTAATTATGGTTTTGGAATTAATTTTTGGGTAAGCGAAACAGTAGGACTTGTATATCAAGGTGGTACAAAGAAAGATTTTTCTGATATAGTGCCAACTCACTTTCAACATTCTTTAGGAATTGTTGTCAAATTTGGTGGTAAAGATAGTGACGGCGACGGAATTTATGATAAATTTGATTCATGTCCAGAAGTTGCAGGATTAAAAGAATTTAACGGATGTCCAGATACTGACGGAGACGGCATTATTGATGGAGATGATGCATGTCCAAATGTAGCGGGTTTAGCTACTTTAAACGGTTGTCCTGATGCAGATGCAGACGGAATTGCTGATAAAGATGATATGTGTCCAAATGACAAAGGAACAAAAGCAAACAACGGATGTCCAGATACAGACGGAGATAGTATTGTAGACAAAGATGACAAATGTGCCACTGTTGCAGGTCCAAAAGCTAACGGAGGATGTCCATGGCCAGATACTGACGGAGATGGTGTACTAGATAAAGATGATAACTGTATTAGTGAGGTTGGTCCTGCATCAAACGATGGATGTCCAGAACCAGTAATCACAGTAGTTGCAGAAAAGAAAATAGGTGAGTTTGCAAAAACTATTTTATTTAAATCTGGAAAATCTACTTTCCTTCCTAAAGTTTCTGAAAAATTAGACGGAATTGTAAACATTATGCAAGAGTTTTCTAAAGCTACTTTTATGATTGAAGGTCACACGGACAGTACTGGAAGTGAATCTTTAAATCAAAAATTATCTGCTAAGAGAGCTGCTGCAGTTCAAGCATATTTAGCTGAAAATGGAATTGATGCTTCTAGATTAGAATCCTCAGGTTTCGGGGAAGCGAATCCTATCGATACGAATAAAACTAGAGCTGGTAGAGCTAGCAATAGAAGAGTTGAAATTAAAGTTACAAATGAGTAATATTTAATTAATAACAATTTAAAAGTCTCATCGAAAGATGAGGCTTTTTTTTTGAAGTCTTTTCTAAATATTACAATTAAAAACTTTTCATCTTCAAGTAAATAAATTACATTTGCACCCTAAATTAAGAGTGTTTTTTATCTCTTCTCAAGAAATTAATTTAAAGTAAGAATAATGTCTACAATAACAGGAAAAATTTCTCAAATTATAGGTCCAGTAATCGATGTTGAGTTCAACACAGATACTGCTGAACTTCCAAATATTTATGATTCATTGGAAATTAAAAAAACTGATGGTTCTACTTTAGTTTTAGAAGTACAACAACATATTGGTGAAGATACAGTTAGAACAATTTCTATGGATGCAACTGATGGTTTACAAAGAGGACAAGAAGTTGTCGCTACCGGGAATCCAATTCAGATGCCAATAGGTGGTGATATTTATGGAAGATTGTTTAATGTAACAGGCGATGCTATTGATGGGTTAGGAGATTTACCTAAAGAAGGTAAAGATGGTCTGCCAATACATAGATCAGCTCCTAAATTTGAAGATTTATCTACTTCTACAGAAGTACTGTTTACAGGAATTAAAGTAATTGACTTAATTGAACCTTATTCAAAAGGAGGTAAGATTGGATTATTTGGTGGTGCCGGTGTCGGTAAAACTGTTTTGATTCAAGAATTAATTAACAATATAGCAAAAGGTCATGGTGGGCTTTCAGTATTCGCAGGAGTAGGAGAAAGAACCCGTGAAGGAAATGATTTATTAAGAGAGATGCTAGAATCTGGAATTATCAAATATGGTGATGATTTTATGCACTCTATGGAAGAAGGTGGATGGGATTTGTCTAAAGTAGACAAAGCCGGAATGAAAGACTCTAAAGCAACTTTTGTATTCGGACAAATGAACGAACCACCAGGAGCTCGTGCAAGAGTAGCATTATCTGGATTAACAATAGCAGAATATTTCCGTGATGGTGCAGGAGAAGCACAAGGTAAAGATGTGCTATTTTTTGTAGACAATATTTTCCGTTTTACTCAAGCAGGTTCTGAAGTATCAGCACTTCTAGGGCGTATGCCATCAGCAGTAGGATACCAACCAACATTAGCAACCGAAATGGGAGCAATGCAAGAACGTATTACTTCTACTAAAAACGGATCTATTACTTCTGTGCAAGCCGTTTATGTGCCTGCAGATGATTTAACTGATCCAGC
>CAZAIL010000070.1:0-11018 GCA_964485155.1 uncultured Flavobacterium sp. | reverse complement strand
AAATCAATACCCGTTTGTTCTGAAGACAATAGTTCTAAACCTCCTGTAAGTTTTTCAGGATTAACATCTCTTTTTGAAGAAGTACAAGAACTTAGTACAAGAGTTATAACTGCTACTATTAAAAGAAGTTTTATTTTAAATGTCATAATTATAAACTATTAAAATGAATGTTAAATATATACAGAACTTTACTTAGCGATCTACTCCAAAAATATTCTATTCTAAAGTAGAATCATAATTATAAAAGAAAAAAGGTGTTTTAAAACTTTTTTGTAATATTAAAACTTTAATTTTTCATCCTTATCCCAAACACCCCAATAAGATCCAACATCTCCTTCTGAATCTACTTTCCAAGACTCATCAAATGACGAGAAGTAAAAAAGATCAATATCTTCTTCTTTAGACCATAGTTGAGTATTGATAAAATACTTCATGGCATTTTCCTCTGAAGGCACAGCACCTGCCAAACTAGAACCTTGGTTAGGCCAGCCAGTTTCGGTAATAATTACTTTTTTACCTTTTCCTGCACGTTGCGCTCTTTTATACATGTCTTTCATATATAACAACGAGTAGTCTTGCTGACAACCCTCCCAGAAAGGATAGCAGTTTGCCAGAATGATATCACAGGCCTCAGTTATTGCAGGACGATCTTCAAACTCATAGTAGGCATCTACATAACCCACAGGAACATCTGTAGTAATTCCTTCTTTTACTTCATTAATAAAAGAGAGCAATTCTTCTTCTGATAAATCTTGTCTGTACATTACTTCATTACCAACAGCGGCAATATCTACATATCCTTCATTGGCTAACTTAATTAGTCCAGCAATTTCTTTTTTATTAATCTCTGCATCATTTCCAAGCCAAGCTCCAACAAATGTTTTGATGCCTAATTCACGTGCTATTTTTGGAATTAACTCATTGCCCTCCGTGCATGAAAATGAACGTATCCATTTGGTATAGGGTTGTATGATTTTTAATCTGCGTCTAATTTGTTCTTCTGTTAAGGTATCCCCTGGTTGCTGACCTTCTTCATAAGGGCTAGAACACAAACCGTGAATTCCAGCGGATAAAACCTCATTAAAAAGGGATGCTAAATCTTTCGTTGATTTTTTTGCTAAATCTACGTTTGTTAAGGATAGAATTTTTTCTTGTCTTACTGACATTTCTTGGGGTTTTCTTTTAATTTATTGTTCTAAAGCTTCTGAATTTGATGCTTTTCTTCTTTCTAATTTAGCACGAATTTCTCCAGCTTTTTCTTCTGACAAATCATAATCCCACATTACATATATTGCAATTAGAGTCCCTAAGATAGGCAGTCCAGAAAAGAACAAACGCAATCCAAATAAGGCTTCTTCAGATTGAGTAGCACCACCAGATTCCCATCCTATGACAGAAAAAATAACCCCACTTAAGCCCCCTGCAATTCCGAAACCAAATTTTACCATCCACCAATAGATGGCTCCAAAAATACCTTCTCGTCTTTTTCCTGTATTTAATTCATCTAAGTCTATTACATCTGCTGTCATAGACATCATTAAGGTAAATAATCCTCCTATACCAAATGAGAAAAAAGGCAATGCAAGTAAGAAGAGGTATGGTTTTCCTGGGATAAACAAAAACCAAAGCATAATATATCCTATAATTGAAACAGATTGCGATACTATAAAGGCTTTTTTCTTCCCTATTTTTTTAGATATTTGAGTTACTACAGGAATCACTAAAAAAGTAGTTACCAAAGCACCTACACTTCCAAAAAGCGTTGGCCACCACCATGCGCCATCTGGGCCAGTAGCGCCGTTAAATAAAAAGAATACAATGATAAAATAGGTAAATGCTGCTACAGTATTAAAGGCATTAAAAATTAAAAAAGTAGCCACACATAATTTTCTAAAAGCCTTAATTTTTAGTGCTTGTCCAAAATTAAGGATGAATATTGTATGTAAACTTTTTAAGATATTCTTGAAAGTAATACTATCATATTTTTCGTTTAAAGTTGATTTACTTTTTATAAAAATAGCAGGGATCATTGCAAAAACCATACAAATAATACCAACCCATATTGCTAATTCTCTGACCGCTACTTCACCAGATTCAAAAAAGCTTTTATCATCCATAATCACCCAAAACCAAGGAGCAATTACCCAAGCCCATTGACCGATAAATTGAGCTACCGCCATAATATTTGTACGTTCATGAAAATCGTTACTCATTTCATAACCCATAGCTACATATGGAACACTAAATATTGTTAGTCCAACATAAAAAACTAAAGACCATAAAAGAAAGTAAGTAAAGTTATAATCAACCGTATTGTCTTTGTATAACTGCCACATAATTATAAAGGAAATACCCATGATGACAGCTCCCAATAAAACATACTGTTTTCTTCTTCCCCATTTAGATTTTGTATTGTCTGAAATGAACCCCATAATTGGGTCTGTAATAGCATCAAACAGTCTTGGAACTAAAGAAACAACTCCCCACATCCAACCGGGAAAGCCTAAATTTTGAACAAGGACTACAATAAATATACTTATTACAGCAGGAAACATTTGGTTGGCTAGCATCCCAAAACCAAAGGCTATTTTTTGTCCCATAGGGACTTTACTTGTTATTGACATAATTATTAAATAGTGTTAATTAGTATTGTTTGTATCGCTTGAGCACTTATTGTAATGGTTGATTCTTTTTCTCCTAGTAATAATTTAAAACTCTTTTGAGTTGTGCCTTCATTAAAAATGACCACAGCAATGGAACCATCGGTGTTTTTGGCTGCAGTAACCATTAAATCATTATCTGATTTTAGGACATCTATTATTTCAGCTTCTGGTCGTATGTATTTACTGAAATGTGCCATGGTATAATATACAGGAGTAAAATACACTTCATCCTTTTCTGGATCTACAATCACTGGGGCTACACACCAATTCTTAAACCAGTTTGGACCTCCTTGTGTATCTAAAACCATGTTCCAGTCCACCCAGCCATCTACCCAGTTATTTAAACAACCTATAATGTCTCTGGCATAACGATTTACAGGCGCATATTTAGGATGAAGGTGTTTGTCTTTTTCAGATGCCCAATCCCATCCCCAATCAGTAGCCTCTTTGCTCCAGTACCAAGTATCATCTTGCCATTTAGGAATTTCAGAATCTACACAGCCTTCCGTTTCTATTAAGTATTTGTTTGGAGCTTTGTTGTGTGCATATTGAAGCGCTTCAGGGAAAAAATCATAGGTGCTTTCATACCAGTGAATTGCTGTGCCATCAAAATATTTTGAAGAGGCATCATCTTTGTACATTTCATCTACCCACTCTTGTAAGCCAGCTCTGTTTTGGTCGTAGCCTAAAATTATTTTGTCTCCATAGCCTTCTGATTCTAATTTTGGACCTAAATGAAACTGTACAAAATCTGTCATTTCTTTTGGAGAATAATGCATACTTTCCCAGTTATTTCCATTTCCGTGTGGCTCATTTTCAACTGTAAATCCCCAAATATCTATTCCTTCAGCCTTGTAAGCAGCTAAGTATTTAGAGAAAAACAGTGCCCAAGTGTCATAATATTTTGGAAGTAATTTTCCGCCAACCCAACTATTGTTGTCTTTCATCCAAGGAGCAGCAGTCCAGGGAGATGCAATAATGTTGAAGCCATCTTCAGAAATTTCCATAGCGTCTTTAATCATTGGGATAATATCGTCTTTGTCTTCTTGAATTGAAAAATGAGCTAGTTCTGTATCGTCTTCAACAGGGGAATATGAATAATTTGATAGTGAAAAATCACATGAATTCATATGCGTTCTAGTCAAAGAATAATTAGCTCCTTCTCTTGAAAAATAGGCTCTTAAAATGGTGTCGCGATTTTTTTGGCTTATTGTATTTAATAAGTAGGCAGAAGATTCGGTAAAAGAACCTCCAAAACCTGTAATTGTTTGGTACTTTTTTTCTGGATTAATAACAATAGAAGAGATGTTTTCTAATTTATTAAAACTAGTAATTGGTGTTAGTTTATGACCGCTTTTTGAAGTTTCAACAACGGTCACAAACAACGATTTTTTTGGCGTACAAGAGATTACACTCATTAGTATCGGTATTAAAAAAAAGTATTTTCTAGTTAATTTCATCTCATTATATAATTTTATAAGCGGGTTTTATTTAGTGGGAGGAATATTCACTTCTAGAAGCAAGCTATCTTTATTTCCTTTATATGTTTTAGAAATGAGATTTTCACCTCTTTTTAATCCTTTAAAATTTCCGTTGTCTACCAAATCCCACAAAGCATATTTTGCTTTTCCATCAATGGTAAATAGACCAAAGTGATTTTCTGACCCACCAGGATTTTGAGCATCTTTCCAATGCTCATCAAAAGCTTCAAAATAAAAGCAAGAGATTTTTGTATCAGTTGTCCATTTTCTCAGATGCTTATAGTACAAAGCCTCCTTGTATTCGTCTGTTGCTTTGCTACCTTTATTTCCATAAAGGTCATTTGAGAATGATGCCCAGCCTGTTTCACCAATATGAATAGGCTTGTTAATACCTAAGCTTTTCACATAATTAGCAACACTATCATATTGAGATACTGCATAATCTTTTGCTCTTAACATGATGTTATTTACTTTCTCAATACTTGGTTTTTCCTCTTTAGTATACCAAAAAATAGGATTATAATGAGTATCATGCATAGGGTAGGTATGCATAGAAATATAATCGACTTGTTTGATAAGTTTGTTTAAATCGGCAACATGATATTCATCACTTCCGCCACCCCAAGAAGCGAAATTATCTGAACTAGTGATCCAAAGATCTTTTGGAAGTTTTTGGGTTTTCTTCAAGTCTTGTAGATGAGTAACCCATTTAAGGATTACTGAGGGTTGAACATAATAACTTGTTGCCCACTTTACCATGGCTTCGTTTCCAACAGCAATAATCTTCACAATACTTGAGTATTTATTTGCCAAGGCTACCGCTCTAGCGATCTCTCCTTCATTTTCTTCGCTTTCTATTTGGTGATCTACAGCTATACCTGTCCAAGCATTTTTGCAATCTATCCAAGCTCCTAACATCACATACATCTCAAATAGGGGATCTTCACTCTTTAGTTCCTCAATGGCTTTAAGAATTGTTTCCGCTTGAGCTAATTGTACATTATACGTTCTAAGAATTCTAATTTTCATAGCGTAAAGAATTTTCATATCTTCTTTTACTTCTGCTATTGTTGGCTGAATATCTCTGATTGTTTTTCGATAACCACCATAAGAAATTGCTAAATATTCTGAGTTTCCTAATATATCTTTTGCTGTCAATTGCGTCTTCTGTTTTGGTTCCTTTTGCAAATTTTCGTTCCTTTTGTCATTTTTACAAGACAGTATAATACATGAAATGACTACACTATATAGATAAAATTTCAACTTCATAGCGTTTCCTTTCCTATTTTAAATATGTATTGTTTATATGTGCATGAATCTGAACAACCTCTCCAGTTCTTTTAAATATTTTTTTACTTGTAGCTGTATCTATGACCAACGAATCAATTACTTTAAATGTTCCGTCTTTAAAAAACACCTCTAATTGATCTTTAGTGGCAATATGATAGATAATTGGCACTTGGCAATAGGTAAAACCAAGGGAGTTCACAGGCATTTTTATAAGGTTATTCCCGTTAAAAAGACTTAAATATTCAAAGCTGGTTTCTTTAGAAACAAACTCTTCTCTTCTAAGTAAACACGGATTAAAATATAGCTCACCATGCTTAACAAATACTCCTAACTCACCAAACCTACTAATAACATCTTCTTTAACTTGCCCTGTCATTCCAGGTTGTTGAGCACCTTTCCCGCCAGGAGTATGTGAATACGGATCTGTTGGAAAAGCACCGTATAACTCTGGTGATTTGTGCACTCCAATACCTTCATTTATTTCATAAAAGTGTTCTAGTAAACTACCAATCATTATTTCATTTTCACCTTCGTTTATTGCTTTTAAACAAGATTCTTGAACAGCTAACAATAATTTTGAAACCATATGCCAATATATAGAACCTAAGCCTTCATAACCATAAAATGTACCAGATCTGCCTGTAAATGCCTTGTGGTTAAAAACATCTTCAAAGGCTTGAAGAACTTTTGGAGTATCTGAAACTAAAAGATTGCTGTACTTTGTTTCTGAAAGTTTTTCTAATGCTTCAATGACATCAGTTGCATTTTTAAAGTTTCCATTAAAATGAAAGTCTCCATTTACATCTTTTTCTATAATTTCAACAGCCTGATCGTTCACCATCTCTTGTAAAAGTTTTGATGATAAAATTGCTTCTTCTGGGATTGTATTTCTATCTAAAAATCCTTTTAATTTTTTGAAAGGGTATAGTAAATAACTGTATTGATCTTTTCTAAAAAGTTTACTTTTCTTTAGCGCATTTAAAACATCTAATGTTTCACTTGCGTTTAAATAACCTGAACTTAAAACAGCAACTTGACCCTCTAACATTTCACTTAAATAGTTTATGGAAATGGAACTATCTGAGTTTACCGTCATTAAGTTATAGGCATGATACAGATTGTCTTTTCGTTTATTTGCTTTTATAGAATGCTCTAAATAAGATTTACTTAAACTAATAAACGCTTTTAATTGATTTATAGAGAGACTTGTTTTCCTTCCTGAAAAAGCATGCTCGTAAATTTGTGCTCTATAATCACTTCCTGCCTGTCCTAGTGCATCTAGAATTAATTTTTTGTTAGCATCATCAATTGGCCCACCTAACATTTTTTTATTTTCTTCAAAAGTTGCTAATACTTTATTAAAAAACACTGAAATTTCATTCGAAATTTCTACTTCTTCAATCGAAGTTGTAGCCAATAGTTCTTCAAAGAAGCTGAAAAAACGTTGTAAATAGTATAAGGTTACCATAGAAACCCCATTCCCAACCAATGCGTTGTTGGCGTCATTCCACTCAGGCCTTTGCGTATTCATCCAAATTCCTCCCTCCGGAATAAAATTAGATAGTTTGGCTAAAGATGTTGCTAATATTTTTTCTATAAAATTAGCCTTTACAATAAACCTGTGTTCATCGCGCAATAAGGCACCATCTGCACCTAGCGAAGCACGCTCTTCACGAATTTTAGCATCTAACTCTTGGTCAAAAATAATGGTGTCCTTGGGAGTTTTTAGCAACTCTTGATATGGCTTTATTTTGTACGGAACATTTGCATAGACAAATAAATTTTTGGTAAAGAAGCTCTCTAGTCTTCCAGGTTTATGACTGTTCATAAACTCTAAAAATTTTAGTAAGTATATAATTTGATGATCTCCCCAATACCCAATATAAGACCAAGGGTCATCTGGTTCTATAGTTTCCCAGTCAAAACCACCTTTAGTTACTCTGTATGGGTTGTAACCATCAAAAGTGGTCGCATTTAAAAACTTATGAATCATGCTTTCAATGAACTCAGGATAAGAATGAGCTAAGGCTTCCCAGTTTTGAAAAATATCGCGCCAATTTCCTTCGTAATCTAAAATTTTAGAACCATCAACCTCATTTCTTGTATTTATAGAGAACTTATTCCAAGGCCTACTGGGGTCTCCGTGACGTCTACTGAACTTTAAAGGCATATACTCTAAACACAGACGTCTAAAGTTTTTGTCGGGATTATTATAGGCTATTTCCTGAAGTTCAGAAAGAGAAAACATTTCTGGAAGCGTTGCTATGATACCCTCTGATGTGAAAGCTACTTTTGTATTTGCTTTTTCTAAATAGTTTTTAAAATCCCATTTTTCAATTTGATAATTATTATCAAAAATTCCACCACGCATGATGTTGAAGAGAGTGTTTGCAAAATGACGAGTATCTTTTAAATTATCTGACGAAACCTGAATTGCATCGGATGCAGAGTTTAACTCAACAAGACGTTTTGTGCCCAAATTAATATCGTCATTTACTTTATCTAACAAACAAGAATCTTCTTTAATCTGTTTTGATAATTTGGCAATACTTGAGTGATTTTGATTCACATTGGCGACTAACATCCACTCTTTTGAAGATTTTTTTTCTAAGAATATATCTGTAGTTAAGAAGTAAGCTCCTTTCTCTGCTTTAATATCCACTTCTTGTTCTAAAGATTTACCCAATCTGAAATCATTTAGTTGAAGAGAAGAGAGTAAATGTTTCGGATTGTCTAAACCAATAGACCAAACAATATTCGCCCTTAGAGCCTCACTTGCTTCTGCTTTATCTACTAATATGGCACTTAATGCAAAGATTCCAAGACCTGTAGCTTCTTCAAGTTCATTGCGTTTGTATGCATCTACTAAATTACTTGATTGATTTTGCTCATCACTTCCAATACTAGCAGGCATGATATTTTGAATACCATCAAGTAAACTAACTCTTACAGCGCCGCTTCCTGTGTTTATAAGTTTAGATTTTTTTACAAAACCAAAGGTATTACTAGAACTCCATTGATACCTGAAAGTTAATTCTAAATCATGATTAATTTCTTCAAATATAATTTTATTTCCATACCTGTTTTTATAAAGGTTTTGTGTGGTTGTGTAACTTCCTAAAGACCTGACAGCAAGAGGCTCCCACATGAACTCTTGATTATTTTTATATACCTTAAAAATAGATTTATTTCCTGTAATGTCTGCAGATTCTGTAATTTTATCATCGGTGTAATAAGGAAACAAAGCATATTCAGAATTTTTTCTTCCAGCGCTAAGCCCACCATTACTGGAGATAAACATCCAGTGATTAGAGTCGCTTACAATGCTAATAAAGAAGGGACGCATTGCATCATTATTTGATATTTGATAATATATTTCTTCGTCTATAATTACAGACTTCAAATTAACCTCCTTGACATCATCATTCGTATCATTCGTTAATAAGATATTTTCGTCAATCATTTTTATCGTATTTTTTTTAGGGTTTTTTTATTTTATTTCTAAGTCATCAATGTAAAAATCTCCAGAAATGTTTCCTGGGCCATCGATGAATATCGCTAACCTATTAAACATCTGAGTAGAAGAAATTAAAAAACTCAATTCTTCCCATCCAGTTCCATTATGAATTAATTCTATCTCTTTAAAATCATTTTTTTTATTTTTCAATTCTAACTTTAGTAGAAAAGAAACTGACCTTTTTGAAAACATTTTTAACTTGATGATGTTTTTATTTTTTAGTTTGAAAGGGTTGTCAAAATCCATATAAATTCCTTCCCATTTGTTTCCTACATTGGTTATTACTCCTACTTTTGAAACATCATTATTTATTCCTGTAACTCTAGGGTTGTTGATAATATCAAAGGATGCACCATTAAAAGAGATAAATTCGTTATTCAGTTTATCGCTATCAAAAGATTGCTTAAATTCTGTTGAAATTTTTTTATTTGTTTTTTTTGAAACAACTATATATTCTTTTTCTAGCATTTCTTTTTGAACTTTCCCCTCAGCAACAGCAGACGCTATGTCTATATTTTTAAAATACTTTTCCAAAAACTTGACAGTTACTTTTTTCTCATTAAAATTTAAACTGTGTATCTGTTGCAAGACATAATATGCAGCCCTTGGATATAATTTATACAAGCCTCTTTTATCTTTTGGTCCTTTTGCAGTAATTCCAAACCATTCTTCATTCATGTTATTTTTATCAGTTGCTAGGTCTATAAAATAGCCCCCGTTAGACCAAGTAGCAATTGAATCATGTTTTTCTACATTGTTTCTATTATCAAAATCATATTTCCACCATCCATCGCTAAATTGAAATGTAAAGCCACCAATACAGTTTTCATACTTCTTAAAACCGGCTTTATTTTGATAAATCTCCCTCCAATTTTCTAATATGTAATACGCTTGGGATTTCTGATCTTCTGTTTGCGTGATTTCGTTAAAAGCATCAGCTCCAAATTCTGTAAATAATACAGGTTTGTCTAGTTTTTCTTTTACTGTCTTAAACAAATTTGTAAATGATGCTCCTCTGTATGAATTAACACCAAAAATATCTATATCGTTGCATTCTTCCGAAATTATATCAATAAATAATGTATCCCCATTACATATTGCTACCGGATGTTTTGGGTCAGCTTTTTTTATAATAACCGCTGCTTGATTCATCAGTTTATACATCGGTCGACCTCTTGTTTCTCCAATAATTTGTTTTTTCTCTTCTTCTGGAAAATCTTCTGTTTCTGCACCTGACCAAAACAATCCATAGTTATTCTCATTCCCTAATAAATACAATAGCAATCCAGGAGTATTTTTATATTGTTCCGCCAAAGCACTTATTTCGGCTAACAATATATTTTGAGTCTCTCTGTCAGAATAGTCAGTTATTGGTTGCCAAACATCATTTAAGGTTAATCCATATCTTCCAAAAGAATGGTTTATCATTGTATAAATACCGTAATTTTTATAAATATATTCAATCCACTTTGCAGGTATATCTGAATAATGACGAATTGCATTTATGTTCATTTTTTTTAAGAGTGACATTTCAGAATCTAATCCTGCTACTATTATTTCATCTGATTTCCCCCAAAAATTAGAATTAACAGCATCATTCCCAATAGGAATAAAATCCCAATTCATTCCTTTAACCATAAAGTTTTTACCATTAACCTTTAGTAAAGCTCCGTCTCGTGATTCTTCTATCAGCACATGGTCAGTTTGTGAAAATATTGAATAGCTACTCAAAACAAGTACTATTAAAAAAACAGTTTTTTTGATATAAGTAAATTTAAGTTTCAATGTAATAATCGTTTTTACATGATAAAAATCATCAATGCTAATTTAAAATTATCATTTCATTTTTTTTTATTTAAAACCTCTACAAAAAACATACACTTTTACCTTTAATAAATAATTCAAGCTTTTATTCATCACACCTCCTTAATTGTTGATTAAATGTACCTTTCTTCAGTCGTTTTTACTGCTAAAAAAACGAAATATGTTGTGCTTTTGTATAGGTCAATTGTGTTTTTGTATGGTTACAATTTGATTTTCATTTCATTTTATTCTTTCTATTTAGAT
>CAZAIL010000069.1:2082-11045 GCA_964485155.1 uncultured Flavobacterium sp. | reverse complement strand
GTCATTTGTGTTTTTTTCATTGCCACAATTCTAAATCCAGCGGTATTTATTTTATCTAAGATTGCACCAGTGTGTCCATTTTCAACACCATCTGGTTTAATCATTGTGAATGTTCTGTTTGTTGCCATTTTATTTTTTGTATAATGTTTTATAAATCGCGGCAAAAGTACATAAATTTTTTATTAAAATTGTATCTTCGCTTCTTATGATTTTGAAACAATTTAAGGAATTACAATCATTTTTAGAAACACCTAAAAACATTGTTATTATTGGACATAGAAACCCAGACGGTGATGCCATGGGCGCCACTTTAGGTCTTTACCATTATCTAAAAAAGAAAGGACATCTACCTACTGTTGTTGTTCCTAATGAATATCCTAAATTTTTACATTGGTTGCCAGGTTCAGAAGCTACCTATAGGTTTGATTGGCAGAATTCTCAATCTCAGAGAGCTATTAATTCATCCGATATTATATTTTTATTAGACTTTAATGCACTTCATAGAGTTGGGAATGATATGCAGAATACATTAGAAAGATATCAAAAAGATTTTATGTTGATAGATCATCATCAACAACCGGATGACTTTGCTTATATGTATTCAGACACGGAGATGTGTTCTACATGTCAGATGGTATATCATTTTATTGAAAAAATGGGTGATATCGATTTAATTGATTCAGATATAGCAACATGCTTATACACTGGAATAATGACAGATACAGGATCATTTAGATTTCGGACAACCACAAGTTTAACCCATAGAGTCATAGCACACTTGATAGATAATGGTGCAGAAAACGATAGAATACATAGTAACGTATATGATTCTAATTCATATGGACGTCTTCAATTATTAGGGCAAGCACTAAGCAACCTTGAAGTATTACCAGAATATAAAACAGCTTATATTACACTTACAGATCAAGAGAAAGTGGCTAATAATTTTACTAAAGGAGATTCAGAAGGTATTGTGAATTATGCACTTTCAATTGAAGGAATAGTAATGGCCGCAATTTTTATAGAAGATAAAGAACAACAAATTATTAAAATATCTTTTAGATCTAAAGGAACATTTTCAGTAAATCAATTTGCAAGAGATAACTTTAGTGGTGGAGGACACGATAATGCTGCTGGTGGAAAGTCAGATCTTTCTATTGAAGCTACTATTAAAAAATTCCGTAATCTGTTACCAGAAAACAGAGAAGAATTATTCAATTCATATGAAGTTTTATAAAGTTATTTTTTTTGTTCTTATAGGGTTTGTTTCTTGTGTTAAACAAGAAGCTAGAAATCCAGTTTCTGTAAGTAAAACTACTACTTTGGCTTCTACATCAAATCTTTTAAAGAAAATAAATAAAGCTGAAGAAATAAAAATAGAAAATTATATTAAAAAAGATACTTTGCATGATTATATTCGCTCCTCTTATGGGTTTTGGTATTGTTATATTCAAAAAAATGAGTCAAATAATAATATACCATTGAAAGGAGATGTCGTTCAAATATCATATGATATACTAGATTTGAAAAATCAAATCATCTATTCAAAAGAAATGAATGGTCTTAAAGAGTATATTATAGACAAAGAAGATTTTATTCCAGGATTACAAGCAGGAATAAAATTAATGAAAGTAGGAGAAACTATGAAGTTTATCATTCCATCCTTCAATGCTTTTGGAGTTCTTGGAGACGAAAACAAAATAGGGATGAATACTTCAATAATAAGTAGAGTAACATTAATAAATATAAATAAATAAAAAATGAGCATTATTAGAAACACCTTAGCAATTTTAGTTACAGCAACGTTATTTTCTTGTGGAAATCAAGTTAAAGAAGTGAAATCTTTAGAAACTGAATTAGATTCAGTTAGTTATGCTGTGGGTTTAAACATGTCTAGTCAATTAAAAAATGGTTTTGAAGACGTAAAAAAAGATATTTTAATTCAAGCGATAAGAAATGGACTAGATTCTACCAATTTGTTATTAGATTCAAAAGAAATTCAAAAAACTATACAAATCTATTTTCAAAAGAAACAAGAAGAAAAAAAGAAAGAAGAACTAGCTAAATCTGATGTTTATAAAAAAGAAGGACTTGTTTTTTTAGAGGCTAATAAAACAAAAGAAGGAGTTAAAACTACTGAAAGTGGATTACAGTATATTGTGTTAAAAGAGGGCAACGGAAAAAAACCTACAACAACTGATAGAGTTAAAGTACATTACCACGGAACAACACTTGATGGAACTGTTTTTGATAGCTCTGTTGATAGGGGTGCTCCTGCAGAATTTGGTGTAACTCAAGTTATAAGAGGTTGGACTGAAGGTTTGCAATTAATGAAAGTAGGCTCAAAATATAAATTCTTTATACCACAAGAATTAGCGTATGGTGAAAACCCTAGACCTGGGATAATTAAACCATATATGGCTTTAATATTTGAAGTAGAATTATTAGATATTATAGATTAAAAATGAGAAATTTAGTTTATTTTTTCTTTTCACTTGCTTTTTTTACAGGGTGTGAAAAGGCTGATTATAAGAATTTAGAAGATGGTATTTATGCAGACATTGAAACAAGTAAAGGAAATATTATAGTTGAGTTATATGCTGAAAAAGTGCCATTAACTGTTGCTAATTTTATTTCGTTAGCTGAAGGTGTAAATCCAAATGTTTCTGATTCATTTAAAGGAAAAAAATTCTATGATAGCTTAACATTTCATAGAGTATTAAAAGATTTTATGATTCAAGGTGGTGATCCTTTAGCAAATGGACAAGGTGGTCCAGGATATAAATTTCGTGATGAATTTAGCCCTGATTTAAAACATGATAGTAAAGGAATTCTATCAATGGCAAATTCTGGATTTAATACCAATGGAAGTCAGTTTTTTATTACCTATAAAGAAACCCCTTGGTTAGATGCTTACACAAAAGAGAATCAATTGAAAGATTGTGGTAATCCAAGAGTAGGCTGTCACTCAGTTTTCGGAAAAGTTGTAAGTAACTTAGATCTCCTAGACTCAATAAATCAAAAGGATATTATAAGAAAGCTTACTATTATAAGAAAAGGCGCTAATGCAAAAGAGTTTGATGCTGTTAAGGTTTTTGAAGAAGAACTTGCCAAAGATGAAGAAAAAGAAAAAGAAAGGCTAATTGAAATGGAAAAACTTGAAAATGAACGTTTAGACAAGTTTTTAAAAAATCAAGAAGTCTTCCATGAAAAAATGGATATTAAAAAAGCTAAAAAACAAGCATCTGGTTTGCAAATTTTAACTTTTAAGAAAGGAAGGGGTAAAAAGTTTAATTCTGCCATATCAGCAACCATGCATTATTCAATGTATTTAGCAGATGGTAAAATGATTCAAACCACAGAAGGTTCTGATCCATTTGTTTTTATATTGGATAAAAAACCATTAATTCAAGGAGTAAAAGAAGCTATTACAAATATGAGAGTAGGAGGTAAAGCAAGATTATTTATCCCATATTATCTTGGTTATGGTGAGGCTGGAGGGGATCCTTTTCCAAAAAAAGCTGATTTAATTTTTGATTTAGAGCTTATAAAAGTAGGAAACTAATTTGACAGATAGATTATTACAAATAGATACGGAATTACTCATTTTCCTTAACAATTTAGGAAGCGAACAATGGGACGGATTTTGGTTAGCATTAACTAATCAATTTCACTGGTCTCCATTGTTTGCTTTTTTACTGGTATTAATCTTTAAAAAGTTTGGATGGAAAAATGGTACTCTAATGATTTTGTTTTTAGTAGTTTTAGTTACATTTTCTGATCAGTTTACAAATTTCATGAAACATACTTTTCAACGATTACGCCCCTGTAATACTGAAGGAGTTAGAGAGCAGCTGAGACAATTTATCTACAAGCCTAGAGGTTTTAGTTTTTATTCTGGACATGCATCGTTATCAACTACATTTTCAATATTTGTTATCTTACTTCTCAGAAATCACTACAAATACATGCTGTTGCTATTATTGTTTCCTCTTTCTTTTGGATACAGTAGAATTTATTTAGGAGTTCATTATCCAGGAGATGTTTTAACAGGCTATTTTACAGGGTTGTTTTTTGGTTATTTATTTTACAGATTACAGAAAAAACTACGGCTAACATCAAGATTTAGCTAAACAAAAAATTTATTTACTGTTTCTATAAAGTAATTAACAGTAAAAAAGTTAATCCTCTATCTTGAATCTATTAAGTGAACTTACTTTTACCAAATCCATCTTATCTGAAGTTCTCATTCCAATACCAACTATAGGGAATTCATTGATGTCATAAATTAATGAACCATCTAACTCTAAAGAAATAATTTCCTCACTAGACGCTTTTATTAATGAAGTATTTATTTTTGTAGGGATGCTATATTTTTCATTCCCTTTTTTATTTTGAAAAGTAACTCGAATTTCTAGATCATTTGGGTTAACATTAAACTTATAAGGGTTTTTTATTACAACATCATACGATTTTTTTATAGAAGTATTGAACAAAATATTTGATGAATCAACAAAGTCTATTTCAATATCAAAGAAATATTTATAATCCTTTATAAAGGAAATAAAAATGGAGTCTTTACCTGAGCTTTTCATTTTGATTGCTGAGTATTCTTTAGATATTCTAGTAATATAGGCGATTGAGTCTGATGTATAATCATCGTTCCCTGGTATAAAACCATATTGGTTTTTTCGTCCTAAGTAATTCTTCTGATAATGTGTCTTTTCTTTAGTATAAAACCAATAAATTGAAGCATTTTGAAAGCTATTGATGAATAGCTTATCGGATTTTTTAGTAAGTTCTTTAACTTTTAATGTCCATTGCTCATTTCCATGAAAGTCTAATTTAACAGGAAGAATTCCTTCATTTGCTATAATAATTCTAACAAATAAAATAATACTTATATTGGCAATTGCTAGGTAGTTGAAAAGTTTTAATTGTTGTTTATTTTCAATCAGGTAATTAAATGTAATATAAATTAATGGCAACATAATAGGAGCTATCCATTGAGCTTGCACATGACCTCTAAAAGAAGCAATTAAGAAGAAAATGAAAAAGCCTGAAATAATATAATTTAAGCTTTTGTGAAAAAGATTATTCTCCTTAATTCCTTTAAAAAATGCTTTGTATATGACTATGAATGTAAAACCTAGGATTGCAATAGCATTTACAAAATGCATGAGTGTATATTCTAACTTATAGGTAGCTACAGAAGCTCTCTCATACAAATGATATCTAACAGATGGAAAATCATTTATGTATTGCCAATGAATATGAGGTATATAAAAGACAAGAGCGCACAAACAAACTAACCAAAGCCTGTAATCCTTCAGTAATTTCCAATTAGATAATACTACAAAAAATACAATTAAAATCCCTTGGTATTTACTATACATCATACCAGTAATTGCGATACATAGTATTAGATAACTTACTGTACTCTTTTTTGTTAAATATTCTTTGTAAGACCAAAGAAATAAAGCAAAAAAGAATAATAAAGGTGTGTCTGGAGTAGTGATAAAACCATAAACGTTTAACAAGGCTGTAGAAAAAATAAGTAATAAAAATAACCAAGTATATTTATTTTTTGAGGGATGATCTATTGTAATCCAAACCAAATATATAAGTAAGCTAAAGGATATTGATGAAAAAAATCGAACACTAAGTTCATCGGTAAATAAAAAATCACTGACGACTATCCAAACAGCAACTAGCGGAGGATGATCAAAAAAACCCCAATCTAAATATTGGCTATAGACCCAATAATAGGCTTCATCTGGCAATAATTCGGTGGTACCTCCCTGAACTACATTTAAGATAAAGAGTAATAAAATTGAAATTGGTAATAAAAATTTATAGTACTTAAGTTTGTTCATTATAAGATTTTAATAATTTCTTTGCAGAGATGAAAGGAGTTGTTTTACCATTTTTTAATAGCTCAATTTCTTGTTGTAAAACAATAGAGATGTTTTTGTTTTTGAAAAAAGAATCATATAAGTTCTGTTCAATTGTAGATTGTAACCAAAATGTATTCTGATTGTTTCTTTTGGTACTAAAAAATTCTGACTCCTTTGCTAAAGCAATATATTTTTCAATCATTTTAGATATAGCGTCAATCCCCGTTTTTCTTAGAGAACTAGCAGTCAATACCTTAGGCTGCCATCCATTTTCTTTGGGTGGATATAAATGCAATGCTCTAGTAAATTCAACTTTTGCAATATTCGTATTTTTAATATTTTCTCCATCAGATTTATTAATTACAATTGCATCTGCCATTTCAATAATACCTCTTTTTATCCCTTGTAATTCATCACCAGCACCTGCAATTTTTAAAAGTAAAAAAAAATCTACCATAGAATGCACCATGGTTTCACTTTGGCCAACACCAACTGTTTCAATAATAATAGTATCAAAACCAGCAGCTTCACAAAGAATAATACTTTCTCTAGTTTTTTGTGCAACACCCCCTAAAGAGTTTCCAGAAGGTGAGGGTCTTATATAAGCATTTTTATCAAGGACCAATTCCTCCATTCTAGTTTTATCCCCTAAAATACTACCTCTGTTAAGAGAACTACTAGGGTCAACAGCCAATACCGCTACTTTTTTATGATTGCTTGTTAAATGCTTGCCAAATACCTCTATGAAGGTGCTTTTTCCAACACCCGGAACACCTGTTATGCCAATTCTAACCGATTTATTGGCAAATGGCATACATTGTTCTAAAATAGTATTCGCTTTTTCTTTATGTTTTTTATTTGTGCTCTCAATTAGGGTAATAGCTCTACTTAAATAACTAATGTTTCCAGTTAAAATCTCAGCAACAAATTTTTTAATTGAAGGAATTTTACTTCTATTTGATTTAATTATTTTCGCTGAAGATTTACTGGTAGTTTCTTGTTGAGAAACACCTTGCTTTTGATACACTGCTGAAGTATGTTTTTTAGCCATATATGGATGACAAATTGAAATGTAAATTTAGAAATAAAAATGATGTAAAATGCATCAGCACAAAAATGCTATTGTTTTTTTAAATAAAATTTTTATTAATTAAATAAAACATCCCTAAAAACTATCAAATACATCATATAATTCTATTTCTGTATTCTTTATAAAGTACCTATCTTTAGCCCATAAAAAACACTACTTTTTATGGAACTCTATAAAGAGAATCAATTAAATATATACAATTCGCTTTCTAAAAGTAAAGAAGCTTTTAAGCCTGTTCATGATGGACATATTGGTATGTATGTTTGTGGACCAACAGTCTACAGTAATGCGCATCTTGGAAATGTTAGAACATTTATGTTTTTTGACGTGGCATTTCGTTATTTCTTGCATTTAGGTTATAAAGTAAGGTATGTTAGGAATATTACAGATGCAGGACATTTAGAAAATGATGCAGACGAAGGTGAAGACAGAATATCAAAAAAGGCTCGACTAGAGCAAATAGAACCCATGGAAGTAGTGCAACGTTACACTGTTGACTTTCATGAAGTGTTAAAAAAGTACAATTTTCTCCCACCCAATATTGAACCTACAGCAACTGGTCATATTGTAGAGCAAATTGAAATGATTAAAGAGATTATAGAAAAAGGATTAGGGTACGAAATTAATGGCTCTGTATATTTTGATGTAGTCGCTTACAATAAAGAGAATCATTACGGGATTTTATCAGGAAGAAAGATAGAAGACGCTATTCATAATACAAGAACTTTAGACGGGCAGTCTGATAAAAAAAACCCTCAAGATT
Source organism: uncultured Flavobacterium sp. (assembly GCA_964485155.1). Taxonomy (GTDB): domain Bacteria; phylum Bacteroidota; class Bacteroidia; order Flavobacteriales; family Flavobacteriaceae; genus Polaribacter. The sequence goes on along the minus strand of CAZAIL010000069.1, from coordinate 3,295 downwards.
TTGCTTTATGGAAAAAAGCAGATGAAAGGCATATCATGCGTTGGCCATCGCCTTGGTCTGATGGTTTTCCAGGATGGCATTTAGAATGTTCAGTAATGAGTTCTAAATATTTAGGGACTCAGTTTGATATTCATGGTGGTGGAATGGATTTGAAATTTCCACATCATGAATGCGAAATAGCACAATCTAAAACTTGCTCTGGCCATGATCCTGTTAATTACTGGATGCATACGAATATGTTGTTGTTGAATGGTCAGAAAATGGCAAAATCTACTGGGAACTATATCTTACCAGATGAAATTTTAACAGGAGATAATAAGATTTTGAGTAAAGCATTTTCTGCAAGTGTAGTCCGTTTTTTCAATATGCAAGCGAATTATCGAAGTATCCTAGATTTCTCTAATGATGCATTGGAAGCCTCAGAAAAAGGATATTATAAATTAATGGAAGCTTTAAGTACCATAACTAATTTATCTACTCAAATATCCTCTTCAATAAATATTTCTGTATGGAAACAGAAATGTTATGATGCTATGAATGATGATTTTAATACTCCTATATTAATAGCGCACCTTTTTGAGGGAGTAAAATTTATTAATCAGATTAAAGAAGACAAAGAATCTATAACTATTGAAGATCTTCTCATACTTTCAACTACAATGAATGTTTTTGTTTTTGATGTGCTAGGATTGTTAAATGATGTTAAAGAAAATAGCTCAGATAAAATTGATGGAGTAGTAACATTATTAATAAAGTTAAGAAAAGAAGCTAGAGAAAATAAAGATTGGGTGTTGTCTGATCAAATTAGAGATGAATTATTGATTCTGGGTATTCAGTTAAAAGACGGCAGAGAAGGAACTACATATTCAATGAACTAATATAAAGAGAAGTTAATAATGTTGTGCTTTTTAGATCTATTGTCTATGAAAACAAATAAATGTTGAGTTTTAAAAATATATTGGTAGCTCCTTTTGTGTTATTGGTTCGGTTATATCAAGTAGCTATTTCTCCATATACACCATCTACTTGTAGGTACTCTCCAACCTGTTCACATTATACAATAGAAGCATTAAAAAAAAGAGGCCTGTTTGTTGGAGCTTGGTTATCTCTAAAAAGAGTTTTTAGTTGTCATCCTTGGGGTAGTGGAGGATATGATCCAGTACCTGAAAAAGATAAATAAATAATTTTTTGAAACTATTTTAAAAATATAATA
>CAZAIL010000069.1:0-1982 GCA_964485155.1 uncultured Flavobacterium sp. | reverse complement strand
TATAATATAATTATGAATTTTATTGCTATTACTTGGGATCCTTCGTTGGGAATAGATTTAGGTTTTTTCACTATACGTTGGTATAGTTTAATGTTTGTAGCAGCTTTTATTATGGGCCTACATTTAATGAAAAAAATTTTCACAGAGGAAAAGATTTCTCTAGAAAAATTAGATACACTTTTTATGTACACATTTATTTCTATGCTTGTAGGAATGAGATTGGGTGAAGTGTTTTTTTATAGCTGGGATTATTATAAAAATAATCTTCTTGAAATTATTTTACCAATTAAAAGAGCAGCAGGAGAATCGGCTATATTTGGGTTAATAGAAGGATGGAAGTTTACCGGATATACAGGATTTGCTAGTCATGGTGCTGCCATAGCTATTATTATTACCATGTATTGGTATAGCAAAAAACATTTACAAAAGCCGTTGCTTTTTATCTTAGATAGAATGGCAATTGTTTCTGCTTTGGGAGCCGCTTTTGTTAGACTTGGAAATTTTTTCAATTCAGAAATTTATGGGAAACCAACTGGATCTAATTTTGGAGTTATTTTTAAATCTTCTGATACTGAAATGTTAGCTAGACATCCAACACAGCTATATGAAGCATTATGCTATTTGATTTTATTTGTTGTTTTGTGGAGATTTTACTGGAAAACTGATAAAAAACAAAAAACAGGTTTTCTATTTGGTGTGTTTATGATTGGATTATGGTCTGCAAGATTCTTTATAGAATTCTTTAAAGAAGCGCAGATAGAAGGTAGAGAAGATTGGATTCTTAACGCTCTTAATACTGGGCAAGTATTAAGTATTCCACTAATATTAATTGGATGCTGGCTTGTTTTTAGAAACAAAAACTAACACAATATTGAAATAATTTACAATAAAAAAGTCTCAACTTAATTGATGAGACTCTTTTATTGGTTGTTAATTTTATAGATTATCCTTTAATTTTATTCTTAAACTTACTAAACTTAGAATCTTTTTTCTTAGGCCAATTGTTATTTGATATATCTACATCTGCAGTTTCTAAGTCTGGATCTAATGTAATGTTTACTATTTCTTTATCGGAATTAATAACCTTTGTAATTTGAGCATCATTATATCTCCAAATTTGAGCAGGATATGTTTTTCTAGTCTTAGTTCCGTCTTTATAGGTAAACTCTACTATTATTGGCATTACTAGACCTCCAGGCTTGTCAAACGTAATTTCATAAAAAAACTTTTTGTTTGCCTTTGTGGCACTTTCTTCTTTAAATAAAAGACCTTCTGTTGAGTCTTCTATAAATTTAACTTTCTCTTGTTCACTAGATTCAGCATAGAATTTTTTTACATTTTTAATACCAATATCCGTGACATCTGTGGTATAAAACCACCCTCTCCAAAACCAATCTAAATCTACTCCCGAAGCATCTTCCATTGTTCTAAAAAAATCTGCAGGTGTTGGGTGTTTAAACATCCAACGTTGTGCATAGGTTTTAAAAGCATGATCAAATAATTCTTTTCCCATGATAGTTTCTCGTAAAATCCATAAAGCTGTTGCAGGTTTTCCATAAGCATTATTTCCAAAACTATAAACATTGTCTCCTTTAGACATAATTGGAGCTATTTGAGATTGATCTCCATTCATATAATTAACAATGTTTTTTGGAAGACCTCTTCTCATTGGAAAATCTTTATCATATTCTAATTCTGCTAACATTTCTAAATATGAGTTTAATCCCTCATCCATCCATGTCCATTGTCGTTCATCAGAGTTAATAATCATTGGAAAAAAGTTATGACCTACTTCATGTATGGTTACTTTAATCATTCTGTATTTCATTCTATCAGAATATCCTCCGTCTGCTAAATCTGGTCTTCCTGGATTGAATGCCATTTGTGGATATTCCATTCCCATTTGTCCGTCAACAGAAACTGCTTTGTGGTATGGGTAGTCAAAAGTATATTTTGAATAGGTTTTTAAAGTTTGGGCAGTA
>CAZAIL010000068.1:0-11055 GCA_964485155.1 uncultured Flavobacterium sp. | reverse complement strand
TACAGAAACCGCTTCTAGACCTTTTGATGCCGAAAGAGACGGATTTGTTTTAGGCGAAGGAGCAGGAGCCATAGTTTTAGAAGAGTATGAGTACGCTAAAGCAAGAGGCGCAAACATTTATGCAGAGGTTATCGGAGGAGGAATGTCTTCTGATGCCTACCATATGACCGCACCTCACCCCGAGGGGATTGGTGTAATTGCAGTAATGAAAAACTGTCTAGAAAATTCTGGAATTAAACCAGAAGACGTAGATCACATTAATACCCACGGAACCTCAACACCTTTAGGGGACGTTGCCGAATTAAAAGCCATCTCACAGGTTTTTGGTGATCACGCAAAAAACATCAATATTAATTCTACAAAATCTATGACAGGTCACCTTTTGGGAGCTGCTGGAGCTATTGAGTCTATCGCATCTATATTAGCGATGAAACACGGCATCATTCCTCCAACAATTAATCATAGTATAGCAGATGAAAATATCAATCCAGATTTAAACTTAACACTAAACGAACCTCAAAAAAGAGATATTAAAGTTGCTATGAGCAATACTTTTGGATTTGGGGGGCATAATGCCTGTGTAGCATTTAAAAAAATTGATTAATATTTAATGAACTTTATTCGCAAAATAGTCAACCATTCATTTAAGGATGATGATAAGGTGTTTTATAACAATATGCGAGATTTATTGAAGTTTAATCCTAAAGGAATACTTTTTTATCAAAAAGCATTTACACATCGTTCTTTAAAAAAAGTTGATGAAAAAGGAGAGCCTTTTAACTACGAACGACTAGAGTTTGTTGGAGATGCCATGTTGGGTGCTGTAATTGCCTCTTATCTATTTAGAAAAGCTCCAGACCAATCTGAAGGATACCTAACTCAAATGAGATCTAAAATTGTTAGTAGAGATCATTTAAATGAGTTAGGAAAAGATTTAAATCTTATTTCTTTTGTAAACAGTAATATTCCAAAAAAAAATATTGGAGATAATATTCATGGAAATATTTTTGAAGCGTTAATAGGTGCAATATATTTAGATAGAGGTTATAACTATTGCTATAAATTTATAAACGATAAAGTAATAATTCCTTATGTAGATATTCCAAAATTAGAAGGAAAAATAACAAGTTATAAAGGGCTTATTATAGAATGGTGTCAAAAGAAAAAGAAAAAATACTGTATTGAAGTTTATGAAGACACAGGAAATGAATCTATAAAACATTTTAGTGTTAAGATTAGTATTGACGGCAATCAAATTGCCAAAGGAAGAGCTACTTCTAAAAAGAAAGCAGAAGAACAAGCTTCAAAAAGAGTCTACTTTACTTTTCAAAAAGAAATAGAAAATATTTAGCCGATAACGATTTCGTTAACTTATAACCTTGTTGTCAAAACAATCAGTAAATTTGCCCTATTAATACTGAAAATAAAAATCAACCTAATATAACTTTTAAATGCAAGTTCACTCTTTAGACATAGAGGATTTTTGTGAAGACAATTATTCGTTAATTGGTATTCACACCGCATTAGAAGATTTTAAGTTAGCATATCTTTTAAATAGTAACTTAAACACACGTTTTTTAAAAGCACACTTTAATTTAGATTTTGAAAGTAATGACAATAAAGCCTCTTTTTCTATTTATGATTATACTGATAATGAATATGACTTTGAATGGTATTTAATATCAAATAGTTATACTGAAGAAAAAACAAACTCGTCAGATACCATCGTATTGGCAACAGAAACAAAAACATACTTAATCCCTGAAAAGAAGAAAGTAGATTATTTTATAAAGATAGTTGGAGAACCCAATCAGGAATTGATATTTAAAACAGTTAATAAGATTAATAAAATAAATCAAGTTGTAACTTCTTATACTGTAGAAAAACATACATTAAAATCTAAACAATATTTAATATTTTAAATATGCTTATAAATAAGAAAACAAAAATTGTTGCCACATTAGGACCAGCAACAAGTACAAAAGAAATTTTAACAGAACTAGCTTTTTCTGGGGTGAATGTTTTTAGAATTAACTTCTCTCATGCTGATTACGACGATGTAAAAGAACGCGTAAAACAAATACGTGAAATTAATGAAGAAAATGGCTATAATGTAGCTATTTTAGCAGACTTACAAGGCCCTAAGCTTCGAGTTGGAGTAATGGAAGAAGATGTCATTTTAGATGATGGAGCTGAGTTTGTTTTTACTACAGATCAATGTGTTGGAAATAACCAAAAAGCGTTTATGACCTACCAAAGCTTTCCAAGAGACGTAAAACCAGGCGAACAGATTTTAGTAGATGATGGAAAATTACAGTTTGAAGTCATTTCTACAGACAAGAAATTAAATGTAGTTACTAAAGTTATTGTTGGAGGTGCTCTATCCTCTAAAAAAGGGGTAAACCTTCCAAACACAAAGATTTCTTTACCTGCATTAACAGATAAAGATAAAAAAGACGCCATTTTCGCATTAAGTTTAGACGTAGATTGGATCGCTTTATCGTTTGTGAGAACTCCAGAAGACCTAAGAATATTAAGAGATCTCATTGCTCAAAATTCAGAATATAGAGTTCCTGTAATCGCTAAAATTGAAAAACCAGAAGCTGTAGAGAATATAGACTCGTTAATACCATATTGTGATGGATTAATGGTAGCTCGTGGAGATTTAGGGGTAGAAATACCAATGCAAGAGGTTCCGTTAATTCAAAAGATGCTTGTAAATAGAGCAAAAAAAGCACGTATTCCTGTAATTATTGCAACTCAAATGATGGAGACCATGATTACCAATTCTGTGCCAACTAGAGCAGAGGTAAATGATGTTGCAAATTCTATTATGGATGGAGCAGATGCGGTTATGTTATCAGGGGAAACATCTGTTGGGAAACATCCAGTAAGGGTTATTAAAAAGATGAGTGAAATAATTATGAGTGTAGAGAATTCACCATTAATTAAAGTGCCTCATCAAGCACCTCATATCAGAACAGATAGGTTTATTACAAAATCTCTGTGTTACCATGCAGCATTAATGTCTAAAGATACAAATGCAGCAGCTATTTGTACTTTAACAAATAGCGGTTATACGGCTTTCCAAATTTCTGCTTGGAGACCACAATCGTCTGTTTTAGCATTTACTACCCAACAAAGAATTTTAGGTAAACTTAATTTACTTTGGGGAGTAAAAGCTTTCTTTTATGATGAAAATTTAAGTACAGATGATACTGTTATTGATATTAACAGAATAGCGAAAGAGAAAGAGTTTGTGACAAGTGGAGATATTGTCATTAACCTTACCTCCATGCCCGTTGAAGCTCGTGGAATGGTAAATACTTTGCGCGTCTCAGAAATAGATTAAAACAAGAAATAGATTCCAATAAATGATCCTTGAGAAAAATAATTTTTCGAGGATCTTTTGATTAAAACAGAATTTTTTGAATAGTAATGATGGCGTCATTTGTAACAAAAGGCATCGGCATCATATTTTCAGCTCTAGGGTTTACTTTTAGTAATGGATTATCTAGTAAGTCATAAGAAATTTCATTTAAGAAAATAATAGGCTTTTCCTCTTTAGGGATAGAGATTTCTATCTGTAATTTTTCATCAGCATTAGCCATATGATAAACTAGAAAGGGTCCCTTATTTATAGAAAAATATTTTCCTTCATTTACTGGGATGTCATTAACAAATAAATGATTAAAATAAAGACTATCTCTTAAACTTAATTCATACTTATTTATTTTTCTAGTAGGCTTTATAGTAAACTTTAATATTCTTTTATTATCAATGATTGTGTCTAAATTTTTAGTGATCTTTGAAGTTTTTATGGGAATGTTTTCTGCTTTTACAGCATATGTAAATTTGCTGTTATATTTACTTTTTGTTTCCGCATTTTTTATTTTAATACTAGGGTTGTCTTCCCCAATTTTTTGTGAAACGTATGCATCCAAAACTGTATTATAAGTTCCCCAATAAGAGGTAGAGTCTAACATATTTTGAACATACACAAGGCTGTTGGGCTTTCTATTATCAATGTCAAATCCAGAGTACATTGTTGCAATACTAAAGAAAATAATAGTTAAAACTCCTGCTAATTTTGTAAAAGTATTTCTAGCGTTAGAACTATTTAACACAGGTAATAAAAGCCCAAAAACAAGCGCTAATAAAATACCACTAATAAAGATAGCTTTTAAGCCTAGGCCAACAGGAAATAGTTTGATTAATGGAGCAAAAATATAAATTGTAGGAATAGATACTAGCCCAAAAAAGATTGAATAATTTTTATCAATAGGTTTTAAAAATATAGAAACAGCAAGAATAATTTCAGCAATAAAAACAGGAATGATAAAGAAACCAGCACCTTTAAAATCTCCTTGAATAAAAAAATTAATAATCATCCAAAGGGTTATTGGAGCGATTAGAAGATTAGTGATTGTGTTTTTTTGTGTAAATTTTTTATAAATGAAGAAACAGATCCAACTGTTTAAAGAGACAAAAGCTGTGATATACCAATATCCATTATAAGTAAATCCCTGAAGCATGTCGTTGTAAGAAGGGTGAATAAGGAGAATTAATTTCCAAAGGAGGTATGAAACTCCACCACATAAGACGATAGATAATGTGGATGGGATAAAACCAGCAAGGAGTTTTTTAAGTTGAATTTTATTTAATAATATCCCAAACAAAAGCAGTAATAATAATATAATTCCTGCAATAATATATAGTGGCATTACCCAAGAATAAGGATAGGTTAGTATTCTAATAAACGGAAAGTTGACATAAATCAAGTCGATATCACTTTGTAAATTTTCGATATCTGAGTCCGAAAAATAGTTAAGACTGTTCATTAAATAGTCTGCTTGATGCGCCAACGTTGTTCTATCTAGTCTTTCGTAAGAATCTTGCACTGTATGATAATCAAAATGATCATCAATAAAGGCAAAATTAAATCCGTTTATGTCTCCAATTTCTCTAAAAACTGTAAGATCAGTATCATTGGGAAGTTTCTTATATATACTATACAGTAATGAATTTGATGTTGGGTGTGTTGGGTCTGCTTTTAAAAATTCAGAAATCATCTTACTATTCTTTCCATTAGTTTCCAATAGCATAATACTTGGCCCGCCACTTCCTCTAGCTTCAAAGTTTAAAACTAAACCAACATCTTTCGCCCAAGGATGATATTCTACAAAGGCTTTTGCACCTAACAAGCCCAACTCTTCAGCATCAGAAATTAAGATTATGATATCATTTTTTGGTTCTTTTTTTTTTGCTAAAAAAGCTCTTAAACCTTCTAAAATAGTTACCACACCAGAACCGGCATCACTTGCCCCAAGTGCTGAATGAGGACTAGAATCATAGTGTGACAGCAGCAGAAGTGATTTCCCATCTTCAGATCCATTTATTTTAACAATAATATTTTCTACTGTGGTTCCAGCAAACCATTTTTTATTTACTATTGTTTGCGTTTGAATTGTTGGGTCTAATCCCAATTTCTGTAATTCTGAAACAATATAATCCTGAACAGTTTTGTGAGCTTCCGTTCCTGTATGATGAGGTTCTTTAGAAATTTCTTTTAAGTGAGAGAGTGCGTTATTTATAGAAAAATCTGTGGAGGTTTGAGGAGATTTAACAGTGCTTGGACTTAAATCATAAAATCCCCAAATAGCGGCTAAAAATATAATTAAGACTGATAGTGTTGAAGCGCGTTTTTGCATTGGTTTTTTTTTTAATAAATGTACTACTAATAATAAAAACAAAATATATATGCTAATTATTTAAAAATTAGTAACTTTAGAAGTAAGGTCAAATGAAATTATTATGGGAATCATCAACTTTCGAGGGAAAAGAGACAAGGCGATATCTAAATCCGCCGAACAAATTTTAGTCTCTGATTATATGACAAAAAAACTCATTACTTTTAAACCAAGCGATTCTTTAGGACATGTGATTAATCTATTGATTAAAAATAAAATTTCAGGCGGCCCAGTAGTAAATGATAAAAATGAGTTGATTGGTATTATATCCGAGGGAGACTGTATGAAACATATTTCTGATAGTAAGTATTATAATATGCCGATGGATAGTGATAATACAGTTGAAAAAAACATGGCTTCAGAAGTTGAAACTATTGATAAAAACATGAATATTTTTGATGCAGCAACTAAATTTATTAGTTCAAAAAGAAGGCGATTCCCAATTGTAGAAAACGGAAAATTAATAGGGCAAATTAGTCAAAAAGATGTTCTAAAAGCAGCATTAAAAATGAAGGGAAATAGTTGGAAATAACTATCTTAAGCTTCTCTTCTAATCAGTAAAAACAGTTCGTTTTCTAAGGCCAAATATCCTTGGTCGTATAAATAAAAGTAGGTGTTTCCTGTTTTTGTTTTGTAAACAGAGGTAAACAACTGAAAGTCGAACCCTTTATCATATAATTTAGTTCTAGCCACTTTTGTTTTTCCAGACGTATTAAGTTCAGAAAGAATTTTATGGTTTTTTCGCAAACGATTGTTAATATTTCTGATAAGGTTTTTACTGTCTTTATTAACGTTATTGTTGTAAGAGTTTCTACAATAATCTGAGCAGAATTTTTTGTCAATTCGCCCTTTTAGAAGATCACCACACTCTAAACACTTTCTATGTTCCATAAGTATCTTTTTTTAATTCATACCAATTACAGCTAACATCTTTAAAAATAAATTTATTTATAAATTGTAAACCTATTTTTTTAAGCACTTTATTTGAAGCTATATTTTCTATATCAGCAGCACCGTAAATAATGGCATAATCTAATTTTTTAAAACCGTATTCTAAGGACGCCAGCGAAGCTTCAGTAGCATATCCTTTTCCCCAGAACTCAGGAAGAAACCGATACCCAATATCTATGAAGTTAGTATATCCGTTTAGCATTTCTTTTTCACCTTCATTTAATTTTAACCCAGCCCAGCCAATAAACCTTCCTGAAGATTTTTCTATAGTTGCAAAACGTCCAATACCTCTTTCTTTATATTGTAAGTAAAAAAAAGAAATTATTTTTTCAGCTTCTTCTACTGTTTTAATAGGATTATTTCCTAAATATTCATGCACCTCTTTATTTGAATCTAACTCAAGAATTCCGTTTACATCAGTATCTCTAAATTCTCTTAAAATTAGGTTTTTTGTTTCTATAAAATATGTCATAGTGCTATTTATAGGGAATTTATAAAGATATGAATTATTCGTTTACAAACGACTACAAATATTTACAACCGAAAGTAAGTGCTTTCTAACCGATTCTAATTAGGTTCTTGTTACATCTTTGCAGTGTTGAAATACATCAACAAAAAATACATTATAAACATGCACTAAGCATCGTCTAAGTGCGCAAAACCTTATCTTATGAATACGTTAAGAAACAAAGTACAGTTAATTGGAAACTTAGGAAATGATCCAGAAATTATCACTTTAGAGAGTGGAAAAAAATTAGCAAAATTCTCTATAGCAACAAACGACAGTTACAAAAATGCTATGGGTGAGAAAGTAACAGATACACAATGGCACAATATTATTGCCTGGAATAAGACCGCAGAAATTATTGAAAAGTATGTCACCAAAGGAAATGAAATTGCCATTGAAGGAAAGTTGACTTCACGTTCTTATGAAACCAAAGAAGGAGAGAAGAAATACATTACAGAAGTTGTTTGTAATGAATTGTTGATGTTGGGAGGAAAGTAGTAGTAATAAATTGCTTATGAAAATGAAAGAGCGCCTATTGGCGCTCTTTTTATTTGCCCTTATCATACATTGGAAGTTACACAATATCATGATGTTACATAGTTAACTCAACGACAGAAGACTTTTTTTAGTACTTTTGATTCATCAATTAATAGTGATTTCATGAAAAAACAATTTATAAGGTATTTTTTAGAGTTTTTGGTCATTGTATTAGGAATCTCAATTTCATTTTATCTAGAAAAACAAAATGCAATAAAATATAAAGAAACCCTCAAAAACCAATCTTTAAATAGAATTCTAAATAATTGTAAAGTAGATTATGATGATTATGAGTTTAACTTAGTGGCACAAAAAATTGCGATTAAATCTAGTCGATGGATTATTATTAATCAAAATAGATTGTCAGACTTTTCCAGAGATTCCGTAGGATATCACTTAGGAGCAGCCATCTCAATCAATACTACATTTGTAGACAATCAAGAAGAGTATAGAGGGCTTCAAAACTCTGGGCTAATAGAACTTATAGATAATGAATTAGTTGTTACGGCACTCCAGAATAAGTATATATATCATGATTTTTGCAAGCAAATAGAGGAGATGATTAATCTTCGTGCTAATGATGTACTTGACTATCTGTATACAAATACAAAGTATAAAAGCGATCAAACGAATGCATTAGGATATCACATAGATAGAACGTACACCGGAGACTTTAAAATATCTCAAAAGATACTACAACAACTGCAAGACAAACAATTTTTACATGAATATTATCTGGGACGAATTCTTAGAGGAATTAAAACAGACAATCGCCTAATAAAATTAATTAATGATGAGGTTGGCAAGGGTGAAAACCTTTAATTCTGTTCTAAAAAGACACCAACTCAGAAAAAACAAGAAGACCCCTCATATTTACACCTGATTATCAGTATATTAGACCAGTTTTTAAATTAATAGGAATACCACATGGCAAAATTTAAATATTTTTCGGCTTTTATCATCCCTCTTTTTGGGCTATTTACATTTAATACAACAGGGCTTGCTGCCTATATCGGCATTTTTAGTTTGTATGTTATTGTTCCTTTAGCGGAAAATTTCTTGCCATCAAACACCTATAATTTATCTACTGTTGAAAAAGAACTAGCAAATGAAAATATCTTTTATGATTTGGTATTGTATCTTTCTGTACCCTTACATTTATTTGTTGTGTATGAATTTTTAATCACGGTTTCAGACACAAGCATTCCTTTATCTGATTTGATTGCCTGTATTTTATTTATGGGAACTATCTTAGGCGTAAATGGAATTAATATAGGCCATGAGTTAGGTCACAAAACAGATCACAAATTCAAACAGTTCTTAGCCCATATATTGTTGCTGACAGCAATACAAAACCATTTTATGACCTATCACAATTCTGGTCATCATAGAGATGTGGCCACACCAAACGACCTTACCTCTGCAAAAGAAGGAGATATTTTTTACTGGTTTGCATTGAGGTCTCAGATAGGGGGCTATTTTAAAACCTGGAGACTAGAAGCTCAAAGGTTACAATCTCAAGAAAAATTATTACTATTAAATCCTATGATTTTATTTACATCATTAACAGTTTTTCTTTTTGTAGGAATCAACTTCTTTTTTGGTGTAAACGTTGCAGTTATTTACTTTATAACTGCTGTCTACGGAATTTCAGTTTTAGAAGCACAAAATTACTTTTCCCATTACGGTCTTAGAAGAAAAAGGAAAGCTAATGGAAGATATGAGCGTGTAAAACAAGAACATTCTTGGAATTCAGATCATATCATCGGAAGAATATTATTGTTTGAGTTAACAAGGCATTCAGATCACCACCACAGTGGAGCAAAACCTTTTCAAGTATTGGAATCCAAAGATGACAGCCCTACATTGCCTTATGGATACCCAGCCATGTTGATGCTTTCTTACTTTCCATTCTTATTTAAACCAATTATGAAAAAAAGATTAGATTATTACCGAAATAAAACCGCCGCCTAAGCCAAATTAATGTGATACTAATTTTTGTAATGCTTCTTTGATAGTTAAAGGAATTGCTGTAGATAGATTGGTTTTTCTATTCACAAAAACATGAACAAATTCTCCAAAAGCACAAGCGCTATTTTCTCCTTTTTTAAAGATACCTATGCCGTAAGTTACAGCACTATTTCCTAATTTTTTTACAAATAAGCCGGCTTCAATTTTATCTGGATACGCAATGGGTTTAATGTAATCACAATGAGAGTGAACCGCAAACCCAACAATTGGTGCATTTTGAATATCTAATCCTGCATGATCTATTAAATATTGATTGGTGGCCGTATCAAAATAAGAATAATACACGATATTATTTACATGACCATAGATATCATTGTCTGACCAACGTGTTGTAATGGCATGAAAGTATTTATAATCTGACCGTTTTATTGGTTTTTCTTTCAAATTTATCATCTTACCTCCCAATAAATTTTGGTTTCCTTTTTTGTAAAAACGCAGAGACACCTTCAACTAAATCGTGACTTGCAAAGGCGGCTGTTTGTCTTTCTGCTTCATATGCAATTGTGCTATACAAATCATTGTCCATGGCATGAAACATGTCTTCTTTGGTAATTCCAACAGCCAAGGTTGGTAGTTTTGCAATTCGATGCGCCCAATCTATAGCTGATGCTACAATTTCACCGTCTTCAACTAGTTTATTTGTTAATCCTAGCCTGTGGCATTCATCTCCTTTTATTTTTTTACCCTCTACAGCAATTTGTAAGGCTCTACTGTAGCCCACCTGTCTTGCTAGCAACCAACTAGCCCCACCATCAGGGCCTAGCCCTATTTTAATAAAGGCATATAATAAGCCACTATTTTCAGACATCACTCGAAAGTCACAAGCTAAGGCAATAGATGCTCCAACACCAGCAGCAGTTCCATTTATTGCTGCTATAATTGGTTTTTTGAGTGTTGTTAAATTTCGCATGAGTGGGCCATAGGTATTTGTGAGATATGTTCTTCCTTCATCAGGAGTAATATTTCCAAAAGTATTCATGTCGGCTCCAGAACAAAAGCCTTTCCCTGCCCCAGTAATTACAATAGCCCGGATACTATCATCTTTTTGCACCTTTGCAATGGATTCGTTTATGCCGTCAACTAAATCGTCATTTACAGCATTGTATTTTTCAGGTCTATTTAAAGTTACAATAGCAATATCTCCCTCTTTTTTAAATAAGACAGACTTACTTCTTAATTCGTCTAAATTTTGACTATTATTTATAGGAACAGACTTTTTATTCTTCTTTGATGAATCTGTGTAGGCTTGTGCAATAAATTCTGCAACACAGGCTGGTT
>CAZAIL010000067.1:3919-11124 GCA_964485155.1 uncultured Flavobacterium sp. | reverse complement strand
CGCAAACGATATATTAACTTTTCAGTTTTCAATTTCTATGAACCCCTTTAATTAGTTATTTTTGTTCAAAATATTAATAATGAAAACCATATACGACTTCAGTTTTAAAAATAAAAAAGCATTAATACGTGTAGACTTTAATGTACCTCTAAATAAGGATTTAAAAGTAACTGATGTTACTAGAATAGAAGCAGCTAAGCCTACAATTATGAAGATTTTAGAAGATGGTGGTTCTGTAGTTTTGATGTCTCATTTAGGAAGACCAAAAGGAATAGATGCTACTTATTCATTGAAACATATTGTAGAAAAAATAGCTCAAGTAATTGGGGTTCAAGTCAAATTTGTAGATGATTGTGTTGGGGAAAAAGTAATAGAAGCTGTCAGGAACTTACAAAATGGAGAAATTTTATTGCTTGAAAACCTTCGGTTTTATGCAGAAGAAACCGCCGGTGATGAAGGGTTTTCTGAACAACTTTCTAAAAATGGCGATATTTATGTAAATGATGCTTTTGGTACTGCACATAGAGCGCATGCTTCTACAACAATTGTGGCAAAATATTTTTCAGAAAATAAGTGTTTTGGGAGTTTACTGGCCAAAGAAATTGAAAGTATAGATAAGGTATTAAATACAAGCGAAAAACCTGTTTTAGCAATATTAGGAGGTGCAAAAGTATCTTCTAAAATAACTGTTATTGAGAATATTTTAGATAAAGTAGATCATTTAATTATTGGCGGGGGTATGACTTTCACCTTTGTGAAAGCTCAGGGCGGCAGTATTGGAGATTCTATTTATGAAGATGATAAAATGGATTTGGCTTTAGAAATATTAGAAAAAGCAGTAGCAAAAAATGTTCAAATTCATATACCTGTAGATGTTGTAGCAGCTGATGACTTTTCCAATGATGCAGCTACTCAAATTGTAGATGTAACTAAAATACCTGATGGCTGGCAAGGATTAGATGCCGGACCAAAATCTCAAGCTATTTTTGATGAGGTTGTTAACTCATGTAAAACCATCTTATGGAATGGCCCTTTAGGTGTTTTTGAATTAGAAACTTTTTCTAAAGGAACAATTGCACTTGGGAATTCTATAGACAGAGCAACCCAAAACGGTGCTTTTTCTTTAGTTGGAGGAGGGGATTCTGTTGCGGCAGTTAAACAATTTGGTTTTGCAGATAAAGTAAGTTATGTCTCTACGGGTGGTGGCGCTATGTTAGAAACTTTAGAAGGAAAAACATTACCTGGTATTAAAGCAATTCTTTCTTAGAGAATATTCTTATATTTAACGCAGTAATAGTAATCTTACTATCTAATATGATTCGCTTTAAGGCGAATCATATTGGTTTTAAAAATAAAATATGAAATATACAACACTGCCTAAAACAACTATTAAAGTTTCAAAAATATGCTTAGGAACGATGACTTGGGGAAACCAAAATACCCAAGAAGAAGCATTTGAGCAGATGGATTATGCCTTAGATCAAGGAGTTAATTTCTTTGATACAGCAGAGCTATATCCTGTACCCGCTACTCCTGCAACGTATGCAGACACAGAACGCATCATCGGGAACTGGTTTAAAAAAACAGGAAACAGAAAAAACGTTGTTTTAGCAAGTAAAATTGCAGGAGGTGGAGATTACACAAAACATATTAGAACAGGCGGGTTTACCAAACAAAATATTACAGAAGCCATAGAAGGGAGTTTACAGAGATTGCAAACAAACTATTTAGATTTATACCAATTGCATTGGCCCTCTAGGGGTGTTAATTGTTTTGGCGTTAGAGATTACCCATATCAAACCGCTACAAAAGAAGCAGAAAATCACTTAGAAATTTTAGAAACACTTAACGCTTTTGTAAAAGCAGGAACCATTAGAGCTATTGGTCTTTCTAATGAAACACCTTGGGGTACTATGAAATATCTTCAAACGGCAAACGATCATAATTTGGTGAGACCTGTTACCATTCAAAATTCGTATTCTATGATTCATAGAGCCTATGAAGCTGGATTATCTGAAGTTTCAATGAGAGAAGACATCGGCTTATTGGCCTATTCTCCTTTAGCACAAGGAGTTTTGTCTGGAAAATATTTAGATGGGAAAAGCCCAGAAGGATCTCGAGGAAATTTATTTCCAAGGTTTATAGCTCGTTATATGGGAGATGGTTCTAGTGAAGCAGTAAAAAAATACCAATCAATTGCAAACAAAAACGGAATTACCTTGTCAGAATTATCCTTGGCTTTCATAAATCAATTACCTTTTGTAACCAGCAATATTATTGGTGCTACTAAAATGAGCCAACTTAAAGATAATATAGGAAGTATTTATATAGAACTATCTGAAAAAACGCTGCAAGAGATACAAGAGATACATGCTATGATACCCAATCCTGCTCCTTAAAAAAAAGAAGAAAAATAATACTTAAAAAAATCCAAAAGATCATTTCTTTTGGGTTTTTTTACAGAATAAACTTAATTATTTATAATAAACTTAACTTTAATTTTATTATTATTAAAATTATATTAACTTTAAATTGTATAAATAGTAATAAATTTCTACATTGCTTTCCATTTAAAATTGAAATTACAAACAAACCCTCTTATTTTTTAAAATATAATTTGTTTTCTGATTGTTTTTTTATAATTATTTATTATTGAATAATTATGATAGTACACATTAGCTCGGAAGAAATTAAATTTTAGTTGGCTTTATACAATATAAAGACAATATAAAGACAATATAAAGACATCATAAAGAATTTAAAATTTTAACTCATGAAAAAATATTACTTTTTAACTTTAGTATTAACGCTATTTATATCTGGATTTTCTTTTGGGCAAGGGTCAGAAGATTTTACAAATTCCGGTGCAACATCTTCTTATTTAGATGGAAGTTTTGTTGGAAACTCAGGGGTAACTTGGACTTATGTTGCATCAAGAGATGGAAACAGCGATGCTAATAGTTCGAGTATTTCACTACCTGCTTTGATGCTAAGAAGATCTTCAAGTAGCAGTAAAATTACTTCATCTACTGTTACAGGTGGTATCGGGGACTTTTCTGTAAAACTTTATAAAGGCTTTACAGGGGGAGGAAATAGACAAGTTGAATTATTTGTTAATGGTGTTTCTAAGGGTGTATCAACTCCTTTTGATAATTTTGATGAACAATTATTTACAGTATCTGGAATTAACGTTACAGGAGATGTTGTAATAGAAATCGTTAACACTACATCTAAGCAAGTGATAATCGACGATATTACTTGGACACCATATTCAATTCAAAGTACCATTAATGTTACCACTTCAGGGGGTTCATATGCAACTGAAAAATGGGTAAATATTACTACAGCAATAAATGGCGCTGGTACTCAGGTATGGGGTCAAGGGAATGGATCATATTGGAATGGTAGAGGTCTAATCAATCAAAATATTGAACTATCACCGGGAACATATTATGTTAATTGTTATGATTACTACGGAGATGGTTGGGACGGAACCGCTATTTCTGTTACTTCCTATGGCTCTGTTTTAGCAAGTGGATCACCTAGTATTACAGGTGCGTATCTTGCAGCATCTTACCAAATTGTAGTTCCTAATCCACCATCTTGTCTACCACCCTCTAGTTTAGCTGCTTCAGTGAGCTCATCATCAGAAGCAACAGTTTCTTGGACTGCTGGTAGTTCTGAAACTGCATGGGAATATGTTGTACAAGCAGCTGGTACAGGAGAACCTACAGCTAGTGGAACTGCAACAACAACGAATCCTCTTTCTTTAAGTGGATTAACAGCATCAACAGCTTATGAAATTTATGTACGTGCCAATTGTGGTGGAGATGTTAGTAGCTGGGTAAGTACTACTTTTACAACTCAATGTGCGGTGGTTACTGCACCATATTCTCAAGATTTTGAAAATGCTGGATCTATACCTGATTGTTGGTCAATGAGTGGAGGTGAACCATGGGTATTTAGTACTTCAGGAGGTCATGTTGGAAATGCGGGTTCGATAGGAAACTCATCAGCATCTGGAGGTTATTTTGCTTATGTAGATGATTCTTCTCCTGATAATACTGGAACAACATTACAAACACCATCTGTAGATGTAAGTGGTTTAACAACACCTCTTTTAAGCTTTTATTTATTGAGTAATAATGAAGGAAATTCAAATGTTAATTTTTCTGTAGATGTTTACGATGGATCTTCATGGAATACTGGAGCATATACAAGTAATACAAATACAGCAGATTGGGTGGAAGTAACTATAGATTTATCTAGTTTAACAATTACAGGACCTATTAAGGCTAGATTTATTGTAGACGAAGTTACTTCTGGTGATTATTTTGATGATGTGGCTATTGATGATGTTAAAATAATTGAAGCACCTTTATGTCAAGTACCAACTAGTCTTACAGCAACAGCGATATCTTCATCAGAAGCAACGGTTTCTTGGACCGCTGGAGGATCAGAGACTGCTTGGGAATATGTTTTTCAAGCTTTAGGCACAGGGCAACCCACTGCTAGTGGCACGCCAACAACAACGAATTCTCTTACTTTAACTGGGCTTATAGCAAATACAGGGTATGAAATTTATGTACGGAGTGATTGTAATGGAGATTTCAGTGACTGGGTACAATTTACTTTTTTATCTTCAGCTGATTGTTCTCCAAATACCACTGCTTTTGCCCAAGATTTTCAAAATATTGTTCTTGGTTCAGTTTTAGACGCACGCTGCTGGAGCGTACTTAATAACGGAGATGCCAATGGATGGGGACTTTCTCAGGATACTTCAGGTAATATATTTTGGAGTTTACAATATAGCTCTACCGCTCATGATGATTATTTGTATTCACCTATAATATCAGTAGTAGATGGGGTAACCGATGGGTTTAATTTTAAAGGGTGGAATCCACTCGCCAATTATCCAGAAGTTATTGATGTTTTAGTAGTTGATGTTTCTGGGGCTACTCTAGGAACTTTAGCAACTAATTTATTATTACCTGGAGTTCCTTCTGTCTTTACTTATAGTTTGGACGCATATGAGGGGCAAGATGTTAGAATAGCATTGCATTCTACATCAAGAGATCAATATTTTGCCAGAATAGATGACTTTACGGTACTATCTCCGATAAACCTTACCATAAATGGGGTTTCAGTAGACAACAAAACATATGATGGAGCGACAACAGGATCTGCTTCAGGAACAGCCAGTTTATCTGGAGTTGTTTCAGGTGATGAAGTATTTGTATCAGGATCACCAACCTTTACCTTTGCAAGTGTCAATGTAGGTACAGACATCACCGTTAATACTACAGGATATACCCTTTCAGGAGCTGATGCAGGGAAATATATCTTAACACAACCTACCCTATCAGCAGATATTACTCCAAAAGCATTAACTATTACAGGCATTGCAGGAGTGAACAAGGTGTATGATGGTTCTACGTTTGCTGATTCCACAGGAGCAGCAGCTTTATTAGGACTAGAGACGGGAGATATCGTAACCTTGGGTGGAACCCCAAGCTTTACCTTTGCTAGTGTAAATGCAGGAACAGGAATTACTGTTAATACTGCAGGATATGTCATCTCAGGTGCAGACTCAGGAAACTATACCTTAACTCAGCCAACCTTATCCGCAGACATCACTGCCAAAGGATTAACCATAACAGGTATTTCAGGGGTTGATAAAGTCTATGACGGAACAACAGCAGCATCTGCTTCAGGAACACCAGTTTTATCAGGACTAGTATCAGGTGATAACATTTTCTTAGTAGGCTCACCAAGCTATGCCTTTGTGAGTGCCAATGCAGGTTCAAACATCACGATAAACACCTCAGGTTATTCAATTTATGGGACTAATATAGGGAACTACACGCTTATACAACCTGACTTACTTGCAGACATTACCTCTAAAGGATTAACCATAACAGGTATTTCAGGGGATGATAAAGTCTATGACAGAACAACAGCAGCATCTGCAACAGGAACAGCTACTTTATTAAACGTTGTATCTGGTGATGATGTATCTTTGGGAGGGTCACCTATTTTTACTTTTGCGACTGCAAACGTTGGAACAGCTATTACAGTAAATACTACTGGATATACCATCTCAGGAACAGCTTTAGCGAACTACACGCTTACACAACCTACTTTATCGGCAGATATTACCCAAAAAGAATTAACCATTATAGGTATTTTAGCAGATAATAAGGTTTATGACGGAACCACATCTGCCTCTAATTCAGGAATTGCAAATTTATTAGGAGTAGAGACGGGAGATGAAGTAACTTTAGGTGGAAGCCCAATCTTTAGCTTTGCGAGTGCCAATGTAGGAACAGGAATTTCGGTTGCCACTTCAGGATATAGTATATCTGGTGTGAATAGTACGAATTATATGCTAACACAACCAACGTTGTCTGCAAATATTACACAAGCTGGTTTAACCATTTCTGCTACTGCAGGATTAACGAAAGTGTATGGAGCATCAGACCCCACACTTACCTATAGTATTTCAGGCTTTGTAAATGGAGATACAGAAGCAGATTTAGATACAGGAGTAAGTATCTCAAGAGCTGCTGGAGAAGACGTGGGAATCTATATCATTTCTGGTTCAGCTACCGATGCTAATTATAATATTAACTTTGTAACGAATACTTTTAGTATTACTGCAGCTGGTTTAACAATAACAGCAAGTGCTGGACAAACTAAAGTGTATGGAACTGCAGATCCAATATTAGCTTACACTATCTCAGGATTAGTAAATGGAGATACAGAAGCTAGTTTAGATACACCAGTAACTATTGTTAGATTTCTAGGAGAAGATGTAGGAAGCTATCTAATTATTGTCTACGATGCATTAGATAGTAATTACAATATTACTTTCGGCAATGGTGAAAATTTCACGATTACTCCAGCTCCCTTAACAGTAACTGCAGATGCAGGACAAGGGAAAGTGTATGGATCAGCCGATCCAACACTTACTTATAGTATTTCAGGCTTTGTAAATGGAGACACAGAATCAGATTTAGATACCTCAGTAATGATTTCTAGAGCAGCTGGAGAAGATGTAGGCGATTACGCAATTACTACTTCAGGAGCAACGGATGCCAATTATACGATTAGCTTTGTAGGAAGCACCTTTAGCATTACGCAAGCTGGTTTAACAGTAACTGCAGATGCAGGACAAGGGAAAGTGTATGGATCAGCCGATCCAA
>CAZAIL010000067.1:0-3819 GCA_964485155.1 uncultured Flavobacterium sp. | reverse complement strand
TTAGCATTACGCAAGCTGGTTTAACAGTAACTGCAGATGCAGGACAAGGGAAAGTATATGGCGCAATAGATCCAGTTCTTAGCTATACCATTACAGGATTCCAAGGTACAGATAATGAAGCAAGTTTAGATACAGGAGTTACGATTTTCAGAGTAGCAGGAGAGAATGTAGGAGATTATACAATCACACCTTCAGGAGCAGCAGATTCTAATTATTCGGTAAGTTTTGTAACAAGCATTTTTACTATTACACCAGCTGGTTTAACAGTAACGGCAGATGCAGGACTTTCTAAAGTGTATGGAACAGTTGATCCAACACTAACTTATATGATTACAGGATTCCAAGGAGCAGATACAGAGGCCGATTTAGATACGCCAGTAATGATTGCTAGAGTTGCCGGAGAAGATGTAGGAGCTTACACAATCACACCTTCAGGTGCATCTGATAGTAATTACAGCATCAGTTTTGTAGAGAGTACTTTTGAAATTACACAAGCAGCCTTACTAGTAACAGCTGATGGAGGGTTTTCTAAAGTCTATGGAACAACCGATCCAATATTTACTTATGTGATTACAGGATTTATAGGAACAGACAACGAAGCAAGTTTAGATACACCAGTAAGTATCTCAAGAGCTGCCGGAGAAGATGTGGGACAGTATATAATCACACCTTCAGGAGCAGCAGATATAAACTACAGTATTAGTTTTGTAACGAGCACTTTTGATATTACACAATCCGCCTTACTAGTAACAGCAGATTCAGGACTTTCTAAAGTATATGGGAATAATGATCCTACGTTAACCTATATGATTACAGGCTTTGTTAATGGAGATACAGAGGCGAATTTAGATACGCCAGTAACAAACACTAGAGCAGTAGGTGAAGATGTAGGAACCTACACGATCACCCCATCAGGTGCAGCAGATATAAACTATAGTATCAGTTTTGTAGAGAGTACTTTTGAGATTACACCGGCTGATTTAATAATTATTGGATTGGTTGGAAAGAACAAAGTATACGATGAAACAACGGTAGCTACCACAACAGGTACAGCGATTCTTTCAGGAATTGTATCAAATGATGATGTGACCTTAGGAGGTTCTCCAGTCTTTACTTTTGAGAGTCCTGAACCAGGTATTTTAATTATGATTACCACCACAGGATATACTATTACAGGTTCTGACAGTGGAAACTATACCTTAACTCAACCAACCTTGTATGCTGACATTACAAATCCAGATGAAGATTGTGATGGAGATGGTATTGTTGACAGTCAAGATTCTGATTTTAGCACTTGTGCTTCAGCTATTAGAAATACAACGAGATATGGTTTTTCACCTAATGGAGATGGAATTAATGATGTTTGGACGATAGAAAAGATTTTAGCATATCCAAACAATGTTGTAAAAGTTTTCAATAGATCAGGGAAGTTAGTCTTTGAACAAAGAGGCTACCAGAATGACTGGAATGGAGAATCAAATCAGTTATCCGGAAATAGCAACGGATATAAACTACCTGTAGGCCCATATATTTTCATGTTAGACTTAGGAGATGGAAACGCATTTGTCAGAGGATGGCTTTATATTAATTATTAATCATTAAGAGTTAAATGACCTATCAATTTAAAAAAATAATAAAAATGAGAAAATCAATCATAACAATTATAGCATTTACCTTTACTTTTTTAATAAGTAATAAAGCCGATGCACAACAAGATCCAAATTTTACTTTGTATAATTTTAATATGAATATCATTAACCCTGCTTATGCGGGAATAAAGGATAGTCCAGAATTAAACTTGGTGTATAGAAGTCAATTTATAGGAATAGATGATGCGCCTAGAACAATCTCTATGTCTTACTCGAAAGGAGTTGGTAAGAATCTTGGTTTAGGGATTTCTGTAATTAACGACAATGTTTTTATTTTAAAACAAACAGACATTGCTTTAGATATCTCATACAAACTTAAGATGTCAGAACAAACCAATCTTTATTTTGGAATAAAAGCAGGAGGAGGATTTACCAACATAGACCTAACAAGAGCATACAATGGCGGAGATGATCCTTTGTTTTTAGAGAATCAAGATTTTTTCAATCCTCATGTAGGAGCGGGAATGCATATTCAGAATGATAAGTTTTACATTACAGTTTCCACTCCAAATTTTTTGAAAGGGGAACGATATGAGAAACAAGGAAATGCTCCGAGTGTTGCAGTAGATAATTCTCATTTTTATATAGGAACAGGGATTAATTTTACGCTCAATGAAAATCTAATGTTAACCCCAATGTTTATGATGCGAAGTGTGCAAGGAGCACCAAATAGTTATGATATGGGAGCCTCATTAGATATTCAAGAAAAATTAATTATTGGAATGAATTACAGAGTAGAAGAAATGACATCTATTTACACATTGGTTCAAGTAGCAAATAAGCTAAAATTAGGAGCTGCGTATGACACTACAAATTCTGACTTGTATCTTGTAGATGAAAGAGGATCTTTAGAATTTATACTTAAATACCAATTTTAATTTGTTGCCAAAAAAGCAATAAAAGAGAATCTAATCTATATTAAAAAAAGGTGCTTGATTAAAAATCAAGCACCTTTTTTTTAGAAATATTTTTAAATATAAAATTAATTCTTGTTTATAATCTGGATTGTTTATTTTTTAGAAGACCAATTATCTCTCAGGCCAACTGTTTTATTAAAAACTAAGACACCTGATGTTGTATCCTTATCAACAGCAAAATATCCTAAGCGTTGAAATTGAAATCTTTCACCAATACTCGCTGTTTTCAAACTAGGTTCTACAAAAGCATTGATAATTTCTAAAGAAGTTGGATTTAAAAACTCCATAAAATCTTTATTTTTATCGCTGTCTGGTGCTTCATCAGAAAACAATCTGTCATAGGCTCTTACCTCTGCTTTTATAGCATGGTTAATAGAAACCCAATGCAAAGTTCCTTTTACTTTACGGGTGCTTTCTTCGGTTCCACTTCCAGATTTACTTAAAGGATCATAGGTACATTGAATCTCAATAATATTTCCTTCAGTATCTTTGGTGCAACTTTCTGCTTTAATAATGTAGGCGTTCTTTAATCGAACCTCTTTTCCTAATTTTAAGCGGAAGAATTTTTTATTTGCTTCCTCTCTAAAATCTTCTTTTTCTATATAGAGTTCTCTTGAAAAAGGCACTTCTCTAGATCCAAATCCTTCTTCATAATCGTTGTAACTTGCGTCTAAAAGCTCTTCTTTACCTTCAGGGTAATTTGTAATTATCACTTTTACAGGATCTAAAACACCCATCACCCTTTTGGCAGTTTTGTTTAAATCTTCACGGATTTTAAATTCTAATAATGCTACATCAATAATGTTTTCTCGTTTAGAAACTCCAACAGTTTCAATAAAACTTTTAATTGATGCGGGTGTATAACCTCGTCTTCTTAATCCTGAAATAGTTGGCATTCTAGGATCATCCCATCCAGAAACCACACCACCTTCTACCAAACGCATTAATTTACGCTTGCTCATAATGGTATAACTTAAATTTAAACGTGAAAACTCACGTTGTTTTGGAGGGTTTGGAAACTGATCTTTCCCATACTCATATACATGATCTCTAAACCAATTGTATAAATCTCTGTGAGGTTTAAATTCTAATGAACATAAAGAATGAGATATTTGTTCTATATAATCACTCTCTCCATGTGTCCAATCATACATTGGATATATGTTCCAGTCGTTTCCAGTTCTGTGATGTTCTTTATACAAAACTCGATACATGATAGGGTCTCTAAGTAACATGTTTGGGCTCGTCATGTC
>CAZAIL010000066.1:9288-11167 GCA_964485155.1 uncultured Flavobacterium sp. | reverse complement strand
TTGGAGAGAAAGTAACTGCCAAAACAATTTTGGCTGGAGGTCAAAGTGGAGACCCGAACTCGCCTCATTTTGATGACCAGGCTATACCCTATATAAAAGCTAAATTTAAAGACGTAGCTTATTACAGAGAAGATGTTTTAAAGCGCGCAAAAAAAATCTATAAACCTGGAAAAGAATAGTAACCAAAATTTTTAACAACTTAAAATAATTGTATTTTTACAACTAAATAATCTAAAATTAATCATGAAAAAATCTATTTTAAAAACAGTACGTATTGTAGCTTTTACAGTTGCAATCTCTCTAACAAGCTGTAACAATTCTACTACTACTGAAACAGTTAAAGAAACTGAACCCGTAGTTGAATTAAAAATCACAACCCCACAACCAAGTCCTTTAGGAATGGTATCTCAACGAGTAGGATTAACAGATGTTGCCATAGAATACTCTAGACCAGGAGTAAAAGGAAGAACTATTTTTGGTGATCTAGTTGCCTTTGGAAAAACATGGAGAACTGGAGCAAATTCAAATACAAAAGTTACCTTTAGTTCTGATGTAACCATAGACGGACAAACATTAAAAGCAGGTTCTTACGGATTATACTCTGTACCTAATAAAGATTCTTGGGAAGTAATGTTTTACACTGAATCCGATAAAAATGGTGTTCCAAGAGATTGGGATGACAGTAAAATAGCTGCAAAAACCACTGTAAATGTGGAGGCTTTGCCTATGAATGTTGAAACGTTTACCATCTCTATTAATGATGTAACATCAACCACTGCGGTTCTTGGTATTCTTTGGGAAAAAACATATGTTGCTGTTGCATTTGAGGTTCCAACTGATGAAATGGTTTCTGAAACTATAGATGCTGTGATGGCCGCAACTCCTAAAGCTGGAGATTATTATAATGCTGCAATCTATTACAGCCAACAAGACAAAGACATTAAAAAAGCAAATGAATGGATGGAAAAAGCAATGTCTTTAACAGAGAAGCCTGCTTTTTGGCAATTAAGACAACAATCTTTAATTTATGCTAAAATGGGCAATTCTGAAAAGGCTTCAGCAGTTGCTGAAAAATCTTTAGAGCTCTCTAAAGAAGCTGGAAATGAAGCTTATATTAAAATGAATACTGAATCTCTAAGCGAATGGGGAGCTAAATAAAAAGCTGTATTTACGTTTAAAAATAAAAAAGGAGTAAGAAGAGTAGCTATATTCACTTACTCCTTTTACATTTTATATTCTTTAGGTAATACACATCTATTTTTATGATCTGTTTCTCAAATCTATTCTCATTGTATGCATCGTTGCTTGCATACCAACTTTTTCATAAGCCTTTATTGCAGCATTGTTTGAAGGATACACCTCTAATCTAA
This sequence comes from uncultured Flavobacterium sp., assembly GCA_964485155.1. GTDB lineage: Bacteria > Bacteroidota > Bacteroidia > Flavobacteriales > Flavobacteriaceae > Polaribacter. The sequence goes on along the minus strand of CAZAIL010000066.1, from coordinate 9,797 downwards.
TTTCATAAATACCTCTAGACAAAGACCAATCATACAAATAATTCATAATCGTTTTATTAACTCCTTTTCCTCTATAATCTTCTTTTGTAAACATAAACCCTAAGTAGGAAAATTGATCGAACTGAAAACAATCTCTAGCTTGCTTTATACGTGCATATCCACATCCTGTAATAACACCATTAATTTCAGCAAGAACAAGCTCTGATGTTGGATCACTAATGAGGTTTGGAATATCATAATAATACGTTTTGGATGACTTTAGAGTATTATCCATAGGCCTTTCGGCATGTAAAACTCCTTGCTCAAATTCATGTAAAATTGACAAATCTTCTGTAGTTGCTTTTCTAATGGTTATCATAAATGAAGATAAATTAATACTTTAAATTGATTTGTTTTCTTATTTGATCTAGTGTAGCAATTAAGTCTTTAGAAAAAGAAAAACTCATGAGCTCACTTTCTGTTTTATGATCTCTAAGCAATTGATTGAAGTGCTCAATTTCAAAATTATA
>CAZAIL010000066.1:0-9188 GCA_964485155.1 uncultured Flavobacterium sp. | reverse complement strand
TATTCCCCAACGAATGATCTTAGTTTCTTGTTTGTTCATCTCCTTTAAATAATAATGAGACTCATAATTTTATGTATTGATAGATGTTTTTTTCTCTATACTTAGTATTCCTAATAAGATAAATAAAAGCATTAAAACAATTACATGATACAAGGTTAATTTTAAATAAATAACGTCATATATTACTTTAATTATTGCTAATGATATCAGTATTAAATTTACTCGAATTTTAAAATGATTGGCTTTAAAAGAATAAACTAGTGCAATAAAAATAACCAAGATACAACCCACAAAATTTAACCATAAATAACTAATTACAGGTTCTAAACCTTGGCTTTTAGGTTGATGATTTCCAAAATAAAAAATTAATAAAATGAGTGTCTGAGTAATTACTGCAGCAACAAAAACTGCATTTCCTTGTACCTTTTTAAAGAAGAATGCCAGTAAAAAAATACCCAATACGTTTCCGTAAAATACTGACCCAATGATATTTACTAATTGAATTAAATTATCAAATAAGTTGGCAACACAGGCAATTAAGATGGCTAATATACCCCACCCTAAGGTCAACCATTTTGAAGCCTTTACATAATGAGTCTCATCTCTTCCTCTTACAATATTTCTCTTATAAACATCTATAGTTGTTGTTGAGGCTAAAGCGTTTAATTCGGAGGCAGTTGAAGACATTGCTGCGGCTAAAATAACCGCTAGAAGTAATCCTATGATTCCTTTTGGAAGGTTATTTACAATGAAATGTATAAACACATAATCTTTATCATTTGCTTGAATTTTATCACCTGAAGTTGTGGCAACTTTTTCAATAATCTCTTTTGCTTTTACCTTTAATGCACGGTCTTTTTTATTGAACGCTATAATTAATTTCTTTTCGTTGTCTTGAACGCCATCTAACAAAAGTATTTTTTTTTGATTTTCTATTTCGATGTGCTGTTTTTCTAATTCTTTATATTCATCATAATACACCGAACTAATGACAGCCTCATTGGCTTTTGGATTAAAGTTTAGCGGAGATGCATTGAATTGATAAAACACAAATACCATAACTCCTGTTAACAATATAAAAAATTGCATGGGTACTTTTAACAAACCATTAAATAATAATCCTAGCTGACTTTCTCGTAGCGATTTACCAGACAGATAACGTTGAACCTGACTTTGATCTGTTCCAAAATACGAAAGCATCAAAAAAGTACCCCCTAAAAACCCTGTCCATACTGTATATCTATTATTTAGATCAAACGAAAAATCTAAAACTTTCATTTTATCACTTGCCCCGGCTATATCTAAAGCTTTGCTAAATGTAATACCATCTGGCATATAGTACATGATTAAAGTAAACGCAGTAACCATTCCTAGAAATATAATGATCATTTGTTGTTTTTGTGTTACGTTTACAGCCTTGGTGCCCCCTGAAACCGTATAAAAAATAACCGACAAACCAATGACAATATTTAGTACAATTAAATCCCATCCCAATACATATGATAAAATAATTGCTGGTGCATAAATGGTAATTCCAGCAGCTAATCCTCGTTGAATTAAAAACAAAAAAGCAGTTAATGATCTTGTTTTTAGATCAAACCTAGTTTCTAAATATTCATAGGCTGTATAAATATTTAACTTGTAGTAAATTGGAATAAAAACAAGGCAAATGATAATCATTGCAATGGGCAATCCGAAATAGAATTGTACAAATCCCATGCCATCATGAAAGGCTTGACCTGGAGTTGATAAAAATGTAATAGCACTGGCTTGAGTTGCCATTACAGACAAACCTATTGTCCACCATTTTGTATCATTCCCTCCTTTGATATAATCTTCTACTCCGTTGTCTATTTTACGTGTCTTATAAACCCCGTAAAGAACAATAAAAAGCAAGGTAGTTCCTAAAACGAACCAATCTAATGGATGTAAATCTGGTGTTCCCATAACTAGTTAGCGAAAGTTTGAGTGATTAAGTAAAAAATGATAATGTAAATGAGGTTTACAATCAGAACTACTGAATAAATTTTTTTCCATTGTTGTTTATTACCTTTCATTATTAGTTTTTTAATTGGTCTTGTTGCTGAATACTTTCTTTACCTATAGACAAAATATTTGCAAATAACTTATAGGCTCCAGTAACACCTGCTGGCAATTCTCTAAAGAAACTTAATCCAGTGTATATATAATTTCCTTTTCCGTATTTAGCTACTAATAAACTTCCTTTTTTTGGAGTTTCTCCTGTGTCATTCATAGATAAAATTGGGATGTATTCTGAGCTCCAAGAATCTGGAAAATACAAGCCTCTTTCTTGCACCCAACCTTCAAAATCTTGTTCAGAAATTTTATTTGGAAAATTCATCACTGGATGATTTTTTTCTAAAATTTCTACTGCGGCATTTTCATCGGTAACTCTATCTCTAGAAAGATTTAATTTAAAAGGTGCTGCCACATCAACTCTTCTACTTGTATTGTATTGCACCACCATATTCCCTCCCTTTTCAACATATTCTAATAAGAATTTCTGTTTGTATTTAAGAGTAGAAACTGTGTTGTACGCTCTAATACCTAAAACAACGGCATCAAATTTCTTCAAGTTCTCTGCACTAATCTCTTCTGGGTTAATCATGGTAACAGCATAACCAATCTGTTTCAAACTTTCCGGAACTACATCTCCCGCACCCTTGATATAACCTATAAAATTGCCCGCCTTTTTTATATTTAAGCGAACAACTTTTGCTTCTGATTTTTGCAATACAGATTGTTTAGGAATATGGTCATATTCAATTTCTATTAATTCCTTATCATACTTTTTGCCGTCAATTAAAATACTTGCTTTTAACGTTCCTTTAGAGTCATAACTTGTTGGAGTTACGCTGAACTGATAATTCTGTGTATCTCCTTTTTGTTTAATTTCTATGTTAATAAAAGCTGGTGAAACTTTCCATTCTTCAGGAACTTCTAAAGATAATTTTCCTTTCACATTATTTCCGCCAGAACTTACTCCTACCGAGACTATACGTTCTTTAGCATCTGAGAAAAGCATTACTTTTTCATGTAGCTTTGTGGTGGCTAATGGTAGTATTTCAAACGGATCATACAATTCTCCTTTATCACTCTTAGAATACCGATGAACGATATTTTTTTGAATAGTTATTGGAATAGTGTCTATCATTAGATTGAAAAAAACAGTTACCTTTCTTGGCGTTTCTGGTTTCCCAATTAGTTGTCTATGATCTACTTGGTACATTCCAAGAGAGCCTTTAGATTGCAACCAATAAGGATCTGTATAACTCAGGTTTTCTAGATTTATAGTTTGTTTAAATTGTTGTTTTACATTATTTTCTAATAGTACGTCATGTGCAACGGTTTCTATTTTGGCTGTTTTAAAACTCATAGATTCTAAAAAAACAGGAACTTCAGAATTTCTATTTAAAACCTCAATAGCTAGCTCTATGTTAGCATTTGGAACTCCACTAGAGCTTTCTGCAGAGGCTTCTAGATATAATCCTGCGCAGGCTTCTATAATCTGACTTATTTGTTTCTGTTTGATGGCGCTCCAATAGGAATCTTCTAAAGATTGAATTTTTTTGAAGGCTCGTATTAAATCTTTCAAATGTTTTGCAGGATTTCCAAAATCAAAATTCTTTTCTATATCATATAAAATTGCCCCAATATCTCCCCCATCTTTTAATCGATTCCAGGTTGTATTAATTCCAGCAAAAATATCGCTAGTGTCTTTTGGCTTATCTCCTTTTAAAAATTCTATATATTCATTTTGACTTCCTCTAGTGGTTAATCTTCCAAATCCTTGACATAAATGTTGGCTACTAGCCATAGACGCTACTTCATTATTAGACAGTCCTTTCAGCGGATAATACACACCTACATCTAGAGATGTTAACTTTCCTTCTGTAGCCTTTTTAAAGTCGTCTTCATTCTTATAAAACCAAGACGAGGTATTAAAAAACAATCGTTTTGGTTGCCAGGCTTCAGTTAATTCTAATTGACTTGTAAACTTTGTTTCATCACTTGCCAAGTCAAAAGCTTCAACACTTAACATTGCAGAAGAAGTGTGATGACCGTGGGTTGTACCTGGGGTTCTGTGATTAAATCTGTTAATAATAACATCGGGTTTAAAAGTTCTAATTGCCCAAACAACATCACTTAATACTTTTTCTTTATCCCATATTTTTAATGTTTCCTTAGGGTGTTTAGAATAGCCAAAGTCATTAGCTCTGGTAAAAAACTGCTCACCTCCGTCTACTCTTCTTGCCGCCAGGAGTTCTTGAGTTCTAATTACTCCTAAAAGTTCTCTAATTTCTGGACCTATTAAATTCTGTCCACCATCACCTCTTGTTAATGATAAATAACCTGTTCTTGCTTTTACATGATTAGATAAATAAGAGATTAGTCGAGTGTTTTCATCATCAGGATGCGCAGCAATGTACAAAGCCGTACCTATAAAATTCAATTTCTGAATTTTCTCATAAATTTGATTGGACGTTAACTTTTCTGGCTTTTGAGAAAAAACTATTGAGGATATCAGTAAAAATGAAAGAATAGCGATTGTTTTTTTCATTATATCATTGGGTTAGATAGCTAACAAATGTAGTATTTTAAATCTTCTTTTAAAATTGCCTGTGCTTTTTTATGGCACATAAAAAAATGTTCATAAACAGCATGTTTTTTTTGATAAAAAAGCTATCAACAATACGAGTAAAATGTTGATAACAAAATTTTCAAAATCACTAAATTCCAATATCTTTGTAATTGAACCATTTTTTAATAAAAATCAAAATGAAATTTATCGTATCAAGTTCGCAACTATTAAAACAATTACAAGTTTTAGGCGGAGTTATCAATAGTAATAATACCCTTCCTATATTAGATAATTTCTTATTTGAAATTTCTGAAAATCAATTAAAAGTTTCTGCATCAGATTTAGAAACAACCATGAGTGCTGTTGTCACTATAGAATCTGATTCTACAGGATCTATTGCTATATCTGCTAGATTACTTTTAGATACCTTAAAAACATTTCCAGATCAACCCTTAACCTTCAAAACCGAAGGAGATAGTATCATTGAAATTATTTCTGATCAAGGTAAGTATGATATGGCTTATTTTGGAGGTGATGAGTTTCCTAAATCTGTGAGTTTACCTTCACCAAGCAAAACAGTAATCCCTTCAAATATACTAGCAACAGCAATATCAAAGACTATTTTTGCTGCTGGAAATGATGATTTACGCCCAGTAATGAGTGGAGTTTTCTTTCAATTTAGCTCAGAAAGCTTAACATTTGTTGCTACAGATGCACATAAATTAGTAAAGTATACACGAACTGATGTAACTGCAGATAAAACAGCTGAATTTATCATGCCAAAAAAACCCTTAAATTTATTAAAAGGTGTTTTAGGTGGTGAAGAAGACGTTACTATAGAATATAACGATGCAAATGCGAAATTTACATTTGAAAATTTTGTATTAATTTGTCGTTTGATTGATGGGAAATATCCAAATTACGAAGCTGTAATTCCAAAAGAGAATCCAAACAAATTAACTGTAGACAGAGCATCTTTTCAGAACTCTGTTCGTCGTGTGTCTATTTTCTCTAGTAAAACAACTCATCAGATTCGTCTTAAAATGGCGGGAACTGAATTAAATATTTCTGCTGAAGATCTAGATTTCTCTAACAAAGCTGATGAACGTTTGAGTTGTGATTATCAAGGTGATGATATGCAAATTGGTTTTAATTCTCGTTTTTTAAGTGAAATGTTAAGTAACTTAACGTCTAGCGAAGTTTTAATTGAAATGTCTTTACCCAATAGAGCTGGAATCTTAACTCCTATTGACGGAACAGATGAGGGTGAAAAAATAACGATGTTGGTAATGCCTGTGATGTTAAACAACTAACTGTAAGAAATAGTGAACTAAAAAAGGTATACTCACTATATTTGGGATACAGATAATATATATTTTAAATCACAACATAGCACTGAATAATATCAGTTCAACGTTGTGATCTTTTTGTTTACTTTTAGCATCAAATTTTTATTGATTGAACTTTTTAGCACATCTATATCTATCTGAAAACAACTCCAACATTATGATTGGTAATTTTATAGCCGATCATATCAAAGGAAACCAGTTTACCCATTTGAGTTCAGAAATTCAGCAAGGCATTAAATTACATCGAGAAATTGACACCTTTACAGATGCTCATAAGATTACAAGAACAAGCAAGCGAAGGCTTCACAAAAGATATGGTTTGTTTGCCGGAATAATTATTGATATTTTTTATGATCATTATTTGGCGAAAAATTGGAGTGATTATTCTGCCATGCCTCTTGGTGTCTATGTAAATTCTGTTTATCAATTACTAACACAACAAAAACAAATACTTCCAGAAAAAACCTTACAAATGATGCCTTTTATGATTCAATATAACTGGCTGTATAATTACCAGTATAAGGAAGGAATTAAAAGTGTTCTTAATGGAATGAATCGTAGAACAAATAATAAAGGTCAGATAGATTTAGCCATTGAAGACTTATACCAACTAGATAAATATTTTGAAAAAGACTTTCAATTATTCTTTGAAGATTTACAGATTTTCTCTCATCAAAAAATAAAACAACTATAACAACAAAATACACAAACATGAAAAAAATAATACTCTTATTTATTGTAAGTCTTTTAGTTACATCTTGCCAAAAAGAATTACAAGATTCTGAAAAAGTAACAGGTTTAATTACAGAAAAAGCGATGGTGGTTTCTGCTCGTGTTGAAGCCTCTAGAATTGGAACAGAGATCTTAAAAAAGGGAGGAAATGCATTTGATGCTATGATGGCAACAGAATTGGCATTAGCAGTTGCCTATCCTTACGCTGGAAATATTGGCGGAGGTGGTTTTATGGTTTACAGAAAAAATGATGGTGAAATTGGTGCCTTAGATTATAGAGAAAAAGCACCTTTAGCGGCTACAAGAGATATGTATCTCGACAAAGAAGGGAGTATTATTAAAGGAAAAAGTACTATTGGAGCTACTTCTATAGGTGTTCCTGGAACAGTTGCTGGTGTTTTTAAAGCGCAAGAAAAGTTTGGTCTATTATCTGTGAAAGAAATATTAAGTCCTGTTATAGCCTTGGCAAAAAAAGGAGTCATTATTACAAAAAAACAAGAAGATAGAATCAAAAAGTTTAAAAAAGCCTTTGAAGCTGTTAACAGTCAAAGAATTCTTTTTCTTAGAGATTGGAAAAAAGGCGATAGCATTAAATATAAGGCTCTAGCTGCTACCTTAGAACGCATCTCTGAAAACGGTAGAGATGAATTTTACAAAGGAAAAACTGCAAAGGTACTGTCACAATTCATACAAGATAATGGAGGGATTATTACCGAAGAAGATTTAGCGAAATATGAGGCTAAATGGAGAACTCCAGTAACATTTGAATATGATGGCTTAAAAGTTATCTCGATGTCTCCCCCTTCAAGTGGTGGCATTTGTTTAGCTCAAATCATGAACGGTATAGAGCCCTATGATTTACACACCTATGGTCATAATTCACTTAAAACAATGCAAGTAATTACAGAAGCTGAGCGAAGAGCCTATGCGGATAGAAGTTATTTCTTAGGTGATCCAGACTTTGTAAGTATTCCAACAGATACTTTATTAAGTAAAACATACTCTAAACAAAGAATGCGTAATTTTTCTTTTGAAAAACCAACACTCTCTAAAGATATTTCTCATGGAAATATTGAAATTATAGAAAGTGATGAAACAACCCACTACTCTATTGTAGATCAATTTGGAAATGCAGTTTCTGTAACCACTACATTAAATGGAGGCTATGGATCTAAGCTTTACAGCTCTGAATTAGGTTTTTTCTTAAACAATGAAATGGACGATTTTAGTAGCAAACCTGGCGTGCCAAATATGTTTGGTTTACTAGGTGCAAAAGCAAATGAAATTGCACCAGAAAAGAGAATGTTAAGTTCTATGACACCAACTATTATTGAAAAAAATGGAGCACTATGGATGGTGGTTGGAACTCCTGGAGGATCTACCATTATTACGTCTGTTTTGCAAACTATTTTAAATGTTCATGAATTTGGGATGGGAATGCAAGAAAGCGTAAATCAACCTAGATTTCATCACCAATGGTTACCAGATATGATTATGATAGAACCTAATAAGTTTGATGAAAATGTAATTTCAGAATTAAGAAGGATAGGATATACAGTAGACCAACGAAATTCAAGAGTAATAGGAAAGGTAGATGCTATTTTAGTTTTAAAAAATGGAAAACTAGAAGCTGGAGCAGATCACAGAGGTGATGATACAGCTGTAGGGTTCTAAATGGCTGAGAGAAGTAGAGGATCTTAAATAAAATACTTTATACTTTTAAACGATTGAAGTTCTTTCGCTTTGAAGCCTAAAATATATTTGTACCTTTAAAAAAACACATTTATGACTCAACCATTTCATTTAGCCATTCCTGTTCAAAACCTAAAAATCTGTAGAGATTTTTATAGAGATATTTTACAATGCAAAGAAGGAAGAAGTGATGCTCATTGGGTAGACTTTAATTTTTTTGGACACCAATTAGTGATTCATCAGAAAGATAATTTTAATCCACAGCAAATTTCAAATCCAGTTGATGGACATGATGTTCCTGTGCCTCATTTTGGAGTAGTTCTGAGCATGAATGATTGGCATTTATTAAGCCAAAGATTAAAAAAAAATGGCACCAAATTTATTATAGAGCCCACCATTAGATTTAAAGGAAAAGCTGGTGAACAGGCTACTCTATTTTTTAAAGACCCTGAAGGAAATGCATTAGAATTTAAAGCCTTTAAGGACATTAGCCAGTTATTTGCAACATAAATGTCTCACTTAGAAACTCATATTGCTGCTCAACAGAAATATCCAATTCGAATTCAAGAATATGCTGTAGGAATTTTTAATACTGTAGCCACAAAATCTGGCATTAAAAAAGCCATCAAAAAAAAACATATTCTAGTAAATGATACACCAACATCTACAGCTAGAATTATTATTGGAGGAGAAAAAATAACCTTATTAGATCCTGAAAATAAAACATCAAAAAAACAGCTAATCCTCAAACTAGTCGTTATTTTTGAAGATGATTACTTAGCCCTAATAGAAAAGCCGGCAGGTATTTTAGT
>CAZAIL010000065.1:0-11674 GCA_964485155.1 uncultured Flavobacterium sp. | reverse complement strand
TTTCTACTATTATTGCCATCTTATTATCGCATACCAAAGCAAAAAATTATGAGGGCGCCGGAGCTAGTAAAATTGGAAGTATCTTTATATATATGCTTGTTGCCACTATTGGAATGAAAATGGATTTAACAATGATTTTTGACAACTGGGGATTAATTGTTATTGGTATCGTATGGATGTCTATACATGCTGGATTATTAATTTTAGTAGCAAAGCTCATTAAAGCACCTTTCTTCTTTTTAGCGGTTGGGAGCCAAGCTAATGTTGGTGGTGCAGCTTCTGCTCCTATAGTCGCTTCTGCTTTTCATCCGTCGTTAGCAACTGTAGGTGTATTACTAGCTGTTTTTGGTTATGCTATTGGAACAATAGCTGCCATTGGCTGTACTATTTTATTAGAATTAGCTGCGCCAGTTTAAATAGAAATCTGCATATTTGCAACCTAAAAGTATTATTACATTATGAAGAAAATATTGATGGTTTGTATGTTGCTCTTAATTGTAGGTTGTTCTCAAGAAAAAGAACTTGGCAATATGGTGGTACAAGGAAAAATTAAAGGGCTTAAAAAAGGAACTCTGTATTTACAAAAAATGAGTGATACTACAATAGTCTCAGTAGATTCTATTCGCTTATTTGGAACAGATACCTTTACACTTTCAAACAACATTAGCTCTTCTGAAATGTATTTTCTTAGCATAGAGGGAAATCAAAATATTCTTTCTTTCTTTGGTGAAAAAGGAACTATTACTGTAAATGATCAGTTAGAAAAATTTGGAATTGCACCTGTAATTGAGGGTTCTAACAATCAAAATATTATGGAGAAATACAAAAAAATAGCCTCCAAGTTTCAAGGAAAACAATTAGACCTATTAGCAGCTAACATACAAGCGCAAAAAGAAAATGATTTAGAAACATCTCAAACATTGAGAAAGCAGGCAGAAAAACAGAATTTAAAAAAATACATCTATACCATTAATTTTGCATTGAATAATGCTGATACAGAAGCCGCTGCCTATATTACCTTAACTGAGTTAGTAAACGCTAATATAAAATACTTAGATAGCATTAATAATTCATTGTCTGAAAAAGTACAGCTGTCTTATTATGGCAAGAAACTAGCCAAATTTGTTAGCACCATAAAGGAAACAGAAAAATAATTTAAATAATTTTTTATTGCTTCACTTTTAAACTCCATTCAAAGTGAAAGCTACAGACAGACAGACCCTCCGTATTAAAGCCTTCTGCTTTCATGGTAATTACTCTTCCTTCTCCGGTCTTGTAAGATTCATCTAGAGCATTGGCTACCAAACCACCGTGGTGGCATTCAAATCTAATCTTACCAGTAGCTTTTTTAGTAAAATTACCTCGTTGATTAATGACCAACATAGAAACCTTTTTCCCAATATTTTCTATCCCTCTCATAACCAAGACCCCTGTTGCCATTTCTGCCGCCATGCCTTGAGCAGCCCAAAACATAGAGTTAAAAGGGTTTTGATTCAACCATTTATGGGTAATATTTACAATGGCAGTCTCTTTTTCTATAGAGGCTACCCGCACCCCACCTAAATACGCTAGGGGCAATTTAAATAACATAAATCTATTAATCTTTTTAGGCGTAATATTCATCTTCAATAATTTGAAGCGAAAGATACCTATAATTTATGAGCTTCGAAATTGCAGAAATTTAATATTTGAGGATTTTTCTAAATGGTCAAAATCAAACCAATAAATGACCTTTTTTACATAAAATCGTTCTAAAAATAGAACAAAAACTATAAAAATGATTACATTTGTAGCATTAGTGATTTTACACATCTCACCCATTTAATTAGATTTAGGGACTCACCTTGGATTTGTACATCAAATGAACAAAAAAAAGAGAAAATTTTGAATTCTAACGAAAAATCCGCAGAAAACCCTCAAACTTTAACTGATTTAATTACAGCTCTTTCAGAAGGAGAGAGGACGACCTACAATCACATAATACATTCTGTAAAATTTCAACCAACCGATTTTGATGGGTACTCTTTCTGGTTAACAGATTGTTATACTAGAAATTGTATAATAGATACTGATAAGTTTGAATTGATATTAATTTGTTGGTGTGATGGTCATAAAACACCCATCCACGATCATGGAGGCGAAGAATGTTGGGTAAAAGTCATTGAAGGTGAATTTAAAGAGGTAGTTTATAGAAAGAATGAAAATGATGAATTAATTGCTGTAAGATCCTCCATTTCAAAAACAAACCAAGTGTGTTACATGAAAGATTTTATGGGGTATCATAGTTTAGAGAATATCTCAAATAAAAAAAGCATGTCTCTTCATTTATATGCCAAACCGATTCGAAAATGCACTGTTTTTGATGAAGATTCTAAGACTTTTATAAACAAAGAGATGAGCTACCACACAACTGCTTAATTAAGTATAAAACAATCAAAATAGTATATGTCTACAATAAAAAACGATTTAGCTTTATTTAATGAACTCGCAGAAGTTCTAATGAATGAAGAACAAAAAAATCCGGTTGCAGAAAGAATAGAAGCAAATCAATTATATAATACCATTGATTTGTCTTTAAACGATGTTGCAATGATTGATGATGCCTTCAAATCGTTATTAAGTGATATTTTAGTTGCTACACCAAAAACAGCAACAAATTTATTTTTTAATCAACTCTTTGGTGGAAGACAACCAAAAGCTGTTTTAGGAGATTTATTAGCAGTTTTGTTAAATAACAGCATGTATACCTATAAGGTTGCAGGCCCACAGGTGGGTATAGAACAAGAAATTATTAGACAATCTTGCAATATAATTGGTTACGGTAAAAAAAGTAACGGAACGTTTCCAACAGGAGGTTCAATGAGTAATTATATGGCTTTGATTATGGGGCGTGATGCTAAAGACCCTGAATGTGGTTTAAACGGAATGACAAAACCATTAATTATTTATACGTCTAAAGAATCTCATTATTCCAATGCTAAAAATGCGAGTTTCGCAGGAATTGGAAGAAATAACATTCGTTATGTAGAAGCAGATGTTGAAGGAAAAATGATTCCTGAACAATTAGAAGAACAAATTAAAGAAGATATTAAAAACGGTGGAATTCCTACCTATGTAAATGCAACTGCAGGGACAACTGTTTTAGGCGCTTTTGATCCTATTGATAAAATTGCTGATATCACTGAAAAATACAATATATGGCTGCATGTAGATGGTGCTTACTGTGGAAGTGTGATGTTCAGTGAAAAATACAAACATCTTTTAAGAGGTATAGAAAGGTCTGATTCTTTTAGCTACAATGCGCATAAAATGTTAGGAACTCCTTTAACCTGCTCTATCATTTTAGTGAATGACAAAAAACATTTACACGATTCTTTTAGCAACGATGCAAGTTATTTGTATCAAACAGATGGAGACGATTTTAACTTAGGTAAAACATCTTTTCAATGCGGAAGAAGAAATGATGCTTTAAAGTTTTGGACACTTTGGAAATCTATTGGCACAAAGGGTTTAGAGCAAATTGTAGATCAACAATTTGATTTAGCAAACGTTGCGTTAGCCTACATTAGAAGCAACCCAGATTATACATTGTATAGTTTTGATAATTCTATTGGTGTTTGTTTTAATTATAAAAATGTTGATCCAATGGCACTTTGTACAGCGTTATATGAACACCAAGAAACTGTGGTTGGTTTTGGATCTTTTAAAGAAGATACTTTTGTGAGGTTTGTAACCATTAATGCAAATAACGAAAAAGAAGATATCTTAAATTTCTTTACGATATTAGAAGATTTTGTTGCTAAAACACCCTCGTTAACAAAAGAAAAAGAATTGAGTCTTTAGAAACATGTTAGACTTGTTATTTTAGGTAACGAAATGTTGTGAACATTCCTAAAAATCTCAAAATAAAGTCTTACTTTTTCTTAAAAATATTCCATCTGTATCCAAAATTAATATTCCCTTTTGAAAAAAATGAAAATGATGAATCTGAATGAAGTGGATTTAACTCAATGGAGGCAATCCAATATCCATTTTTATTATTTGAAAAACTAGATTGTAAATAGAGATTAAATGGAAACGGTCTAATACCCATAATGACTATGGTATTTTTAAACTTTTTTCCTACTCCAAATTTAGCGGTAACTAGTGTTGGCAGGGCAAAACCTGCTTCATATTCAAAAACTAAATTATTTTCATTGATAAATGTGCTCCCCCACATAACCGAGGTGCCAAGAAAGGGAAAATTTAAGTCAGATACATGGGCAATACCGATATTCCATTCTATAAAAGAATTCTTTAATTTGCCTGAGACTATTTCTTGCGCACGAATCTTTGTAGAATAAAGGGATACTAAAAGAGAAAGTAAAAGAAGCTTTTTCATGTTACTAAATTAGTTAAAAATTATTAGTTTACTAATTTTTTTTAGCTAAGGTTTTATTTCTATATTATCATAATATAGAGGTGTAGTTACAGTGAATTATTTTTTAAAAAAATCAACAGATTTTTCTTTTTTGTCGTCAGTTCCCCAGCGAATTTTTTTCTCTTTTTTTTCTAGTTTAGGAACGTGTTTGGAGCAGTGAATATACGCTTCATCAACTGCGATGATTACCCAACGCTCAATCTGAGCTTCAATATTTTTTGATAACTCTCTAATTGAAGAAGAAAACTCATGAGGAAGCTCTAAAGTTTTATAACTATTTGCTTTTCCGTTTATGTGTAAACCGACTGTAGTATTAAAAAAATCGACAAAAACCATTCCGATATGTGGGTTTTCTATAATATTACCCAAGCTGGCAAAAACACCATTTCCTCGATACTCTGGATAAGCGAGAGTTTCATTGTTAAGAACAGAAACAAAACCGGCTTTTCCAAACCTTGGGGAGCAGTCGCAATCTCCACTTGCACTGGAAGTGGCAACAAAAACCATCTCCTGCTTAGCGATGAGCGCAATCATTTTTTTATTTAAATGATTTTTCATCTGATGCTTATAAAAATTACTTGCCCTTTCTGTGCTCCCTTGTTGGGACTGAACATCTTTTTCTCCACTTGTTCTTTGATGCATCTAGTAAATGTTAAATTATGAAATCAGATTAGCTCCACAAAAATAAAACAAACAATAATAACTACCCCATATCTTAATCTTTTTTATGTATCGATGACTTGATGAAATATTTTTTAAATATCATTTAACCTTTTTTATTAAAAATGTTTTGGGGAGAAACTAAAAAACAATCTGAATTTAGAGATTCTTTATATCATAAACTTTTAGGATAGTGCGCAAACAAAAAAAAGTTCTGATGACCTGTGTTTAATTAGCACTTTTTCACACATGTTGTTAAAGATAGTTTTTTATTTTTCAAACTTATTTTCCAAGTATCATATCAGCAGCTTTTTCTGCAATCATAATAGTTGGGGCGTTCGTATTACCTGCCACAATAGTCGGCATGACAGAAGCATCTACAACGCGCAATCCTTCAACACCATGAACCTGCAATTTATCATTCACTACAGCCATGGAGTCATTACCCATCTTACAAGTGCCAACAGGATGGTATACTGTTTCCAATGATTTTTTTATATGTTCAATGATACTATTATCCGATTGGTCAACCGGTGAGTTGATTGACTCTCTATACGGACTAAAAGCATTAGCATTCAAAACTTCTAATGCTTTTTGGGTTCCTGCTACAAGCGTTCTTAGATCTTCATCAGCAGAAAGAAAATTGGGCTGAATCAAGGGATCATCCAACGGGTTGGAAGACCTTAAGCCTACAAAACCTCTACTCTTAGGTTTTAATAATGTTGGTATAACCGAGTAACCATCTACAGTAGGATAGGTTTCAGGGTTGTATAAATCATATTTATAATCATTGCCAACTTGAATCGGGGCAAAATGAAACTGAAGGTTAGGTGTCGTAGATCCGTTAACAGAAAG
Source organism: uncultured Flavobacterium sp. (assembly GCA_964485155.1). Taxonomy (GTDB): domain Bacteria; phylum Bacteroidota; class Bacteroidia; order Flavobacteriales; family Flavobacteriaceae; genus Polaribacter. The sequence continues at coordinate 5,739 of CAZAIL010000065.1, read as the reverse complement.
AAATGCGACTGCTTCCAGAGGACTGCATGCTAAGGGGCCTTTATGGGTAAACATGTATTTAATTAAATCTACAATCTTGTTTAAAGGTTTTAGGCGGTGATTAAATCCCTCCTGTTGTTTCGATAGGCTTGAGACACCACCTACCAATAGATGATCCTGTAAGTTTTTTCCAACGCCAGGCAACTCCTTTTTCACATCAATACCGTGAAGCTGTAGCTCTTTTCCATCCCCAATTCCTGAAACCATAAGCAACTGTGGAGATTGAAAGGCTCCAGCAGATACAATTATTTCTTTTGAGGCATACACTTTTTTAATGCTGGTTTTACCCAATAGATATTCAACCCCAGTAGCCTTATTGCCTTCCAACAAAACCTGCTTTGCCCTCGCTCCTGTAACAACGGTTAGGTTAGGGCGCCTCATTGCAGGTTTTAAAAAAGCGGAAGCACAGCTATGGCGCCTTCCTTCCTTTATGGTAGACTGAAACAGGCTGGCACCTTCTTGTTTTTCTCCATTATAGTCATCAGTTTTTGGAATGCCGGACTCATCACACGCATCTACAAAAGCCTGCGCATAGGGTGTTTGGAAAGATTTTGGGAAGGTCACATTTAACAATCCCTCTTTTCCGTGATAGTCGTTGTTGATATCTTCATTTTTCTCTGACTTTTTAAAATAAGGAAGCACCTCTTTATAGGACCATCCTAGATTACCTAGAGCCGCCCATTCGTCATAATCGGCTTTATTGCCTCTAACATAAGCCATCGCATTTGTAGAACTAGAGCCGCCTAAGGTTTTCCCTCGCGGAAGGTACATACTTCGGTTATTGACATACTTTTGTGGTTCAGTAGAGAACCCCCAATCTACTTCGGAACGGTGAAGATTTCCGTAGGCTGCGGGTATACCAATTTCCATTTTTTTATCGGGTCCGCCTGCTTCAAGCAGCAACACTGTATTAGAAGAATCTTTGGAAAGGCGATTCGCTAAAACACAACCAGCAGAACCCGCTCCGATAATGATATAGTCATATTTTTCCATTTGGTTTTGGGTATTTTTAATTTTTGTTCGATTTCTTAACTATTAACTACCTCTAACAGCTATTCTCACTAAAGTTGTTCATTTAGCAGTATTTTAATTTTATTATTTTTTGAGTTATTTCCGAATGAACAGCAACGTTGTTGTTTAAGATTAGGAGATGTGGTCAAGACCTAAAGTTAATAAATAATAACTGAATAGAAAGTACGCAAGGTCTTTTGTAAGTTGGCTAGAAATAAAGTAATTAATTTTGTGTGGTGTTGCCCACAGTTATTTTTTTCTAGTTCTATAAAATAAATTCAAAGTTCCAGAATTTGATTCCACAATATCAGGAAATCCGTCATTGTTTAAATCACCAGTTTCTATATTATAGGTATTGCCCTCCAAATCTTCTCGCAAGCCAATTTCTTTAAACGCTCCATTTTTCTGCCCTAAATAAACATAATTTCGTTCACCTGAATTTCCTTCTACTATATCCAAATATCCATCTTGGTTTAGATCAGCTATAGTAATGCAATACGTGGTTCGTTCTGCTTTAAAATTATAAACTTTAATAAATGACAAATCTTTATCTCCAAAATAAATACTATTTTTTGAACCTAAATTTCCCGTTACAATGTCTAAAAATCCATCATTGTTGAAATCGCCTATATCGATAGAACGCGTTTGTTCGTCTTTTTCACCAAACTCTATTATTTTGGAAAAATTCTGTTTCCCATCATTTAAATAGATCTTGTTTTTTGATTGTCTCTCCGCTGTAATCAAGTCTAAAAAGCCATCTTGGTTTAGGTCAACTATTTTAGTTTGTATTGTCTGGTCAGCTTTGTTTCCAAAAGTTATACTATTTTTAAAATTGCCTTGTCCATCGTTTAAACAGATTTCATTTTTTGCTTTTCTGTTTGAAAGTATCAAGTCAAAATCTCCATCATTGTCAATATCTGCTATTTCAAGGTTTCGTGAGGGCGATATTGAACCAAAAGAAGTTTCTTTATCAAACAGATTACTGGAAGAATTGAAATACAGTTTATTTTCATTATTGTCATTAGCGACTGCAATATCCATAAATCCGTCATTGTTAAAGTCTGCACTTTTTATTGAATATGAAGCGTCCATAAATTTTCCGATCGGCAATGCAGTTTTGAAACCTCCCTTACTATCATTATAGAAAAGGTAGTTTTGTTCTGCCCAATGTCTACCGTTTGCAACAAGTGCATCTAAATCTCCGTCTTTGTCAATATCAGTTAAAGTTATTGATGCAGTTCTGTTAGATTGTGTTCCGATTGAAAAAAACCCATCTGCGTAAAAAAAAGACACTTCTTGGGCAAATCCATTTAATAAAATTGTCAAAAAAGCAAGGAATATTAAATGTTCTCGATTTTTTTTCATAGTTGTGGGTATCAGTTCATATATAGTTTATAGGCACTCTGCAAGGCCTTAGACACTATACACATTGTTAGTAGTCGTTTTTTTATTCGACTTATTTCTTCTTATTTGCTACTAGTAGCCGTTTTTGTTATTACAGGTTGCGTCCAAGCAGTTTCATATATTAAATCAAAATCGAGAATGCTAAAATCTTTGAGTTAGCTGTGACTCGAGCTGTTTTTTATATACGTTGTTAGCAACAAGTTTTAGTGAAAATCGTCAATTATAACGCATAACTCTGCCTCCAAACCAGACGCTGTCAAATTAAACCTTATTTCTTGACCAATAGCATTTCCTGTTCTTTGACAAGTTACATTAACAATGTACGTATTTCCATTGTAATTTAATGCTCCAGTTCCAATTCCGTTTAAATTGACTACTGTAGTTGTAAAGTTAAAATTCCCAGGATTATTCATTCCGTATATTTCGACTTCTGGTCCGTTACTTGAAGTGTTAAAAAAGTCTGTAAACAACTCTGATTCAGCGATTAATGTCGTGGTATTATTATTGGTGTCAAGAAAAGTAAACCCTTGATAATTACATGTGTTTTGATTCTGTGCATTTCCATCATCGTTATTACAACTAATAAAAGAAAATATAATTATTAAAATTCCGATGTAATAAATTGATGTGTTAATATTCATAATTTTTATTTTTAATATTATTTCACAAGGGTATTGATTTTTTAATTAAGGAGCAGTGCCATTTGATTAATTATGCTTTTCATTTGATAATCTGTAATTCGTCATTCCGTTCTAATTTTTTCAAACGGTTTTGTATAAAAGTCAGTAACAGTTAAAGTTTGCTTATGATCCGATTTATATTACCGCAAAAGCAAACTTGTGTTACTCTCATTCGTTTAGCTTATAAAGTTAACTATTCTTAAAAAACTTTAAGCTAATTAATATTTTAGTTGTTGCATTTATACATTGTTGTGGGCTGGGGGTTTATTTTCCTTTTATTATTTTACTAATTACTTTTTGGCCAGAGTCTAGGTCTTTGATTTCAATAAAATAAACACCAAGAGGTAAGGTTTGAATTTCAATTACAGACTTATTTGTTGTACTGATAATTACTCTTCCATTAAAGTCGTAAAGATTAGCATCATATTTTAGATTTCCTGGAACATCAATTTTTATAATATCTATTGCCGGATTTGGATAAATACTAATACTTGAATTTGTTAATTCATGAGTCGATAAAACCGGATTCAAATCAAATTTATAAATCTCTGTTACATACTCTGAAAAACTAGTGCCATTTATAATATAAACCTCTCCATCAATTATGAAAGAAGCAGGAGCCCAACGAGATCCCTCAGGGTGAGGAGGCAATTCATCCCATGTGTCTGTTAAAGGTTCATAAGCCCAAAATTCCCCTGTATTCAAAGAACCGTGATTATCTCCGTCACCACTTAGCACATAGCCCAAGCCATCATAGGAAAATTGTGTTCCCGCCACTCGCCCTTCTGCTGGTAATGTTGCTACTTGAGTCCAAGTTTTCCCAGTAATGTCATAACGAAACCAATCATTAAAGATACTATTCCCATGTCCGAAGCCGGTATAAACGTGATCATCAATGCCAAATTGATACGGATGATGTCTCGGGAGTGAAGGTAAATCATCTTTTTGAGACCAAGTGTTTAATGCAATATCATATTCCCACCAATCATTCATATTCCCTGATGCACTACTTCCTAACCCTACAAATACTTTTCCGTTATGCGCTATCATAGCTGGGTGTGTTCTTTCTGCACACGGACAAGAGGCCAATTCTGTCCAACTCATATTCGAAGGGTCAAACACCCATAAATCATTTAATCGTGATGTGCCATCATTTCCAAATCCAAAGTATGCTTTCCCATCCCAAGTATCACCAATCGCAAAACCACGAGCCTCGCCGGGAAAAGGGGTTAGCTCTGTCCAAGAATCGGTTACAGGGTTGTACTGATAAAAATCATCTCGTACTCCGGAATCGGAATTACCAGCGACAATGTAGCCCATATCGTCAAAACTAAAAGCAAAAGAGTGATGAGTTTCATTAAAAGCATTAGGTAAAGAAGTTACTTGTACCCAATCTTGTGCTTGTACCTGGAAACACATGCATAGAAAAAAAATATAAACTAATTTCATGATAAAGTGGTTTGTTAATGAATAATTATTTGCGGAGGTCTTCTCGTAATTTGACTTCCGAATTCTAACAAAGTAACGAAATAGTGTTTTGAATGCAATACGCTATCGGGTTTATTTTATAACGCAATAAGTTATTAATTGCTACCAAAAGAAAGACAGGTTGCTTGTAATGTCCTCTCTGGTTTTTTCTTGCACATAAGGTGTTTATATAAGGTTAGTTGCGTGTTTTAAGATAGTAATTTACTAAATAAAACACTAACCAAGAAAGTCCATTTGGACTTTCATAAATTAACTAAAATCAGCAATTAATATTACACGGTGTTGTACGTTCGTATTTTATTTTCGTTTATAATATTGATGTTTTTTTTAGATATACATGAAGCATACAGGAGAGGCAACATCCAGAAATGGTAAAATTTTTTACTCCTTGTTTTTAGAGGAGGAGGCTTAAAGCACATTACTTAGCTTAAGTGATTAGTCGATAATTTTATTGGGCTAAAACATTACTTTAACATACCTGCTTTGTTAATAAATTTTGCTGCTTTTTCTGTTTCTGATTTTGTAACTAAACTAACACCAACAAAGATAATAGCAGAGATTACCATACCAATAAGCGCCTGTTCTACTGAAGCAATTTCCCAGGCTATGGGTAGTTTTATACCCAAGGCAATAAGCATGTTGTAGGTAGAGAATAAAAGACCAAATATAATGGAAGCAAAAGCTCCTTTAGAGTTTCCTGTTTTCCAAACAAAAGCCAAAACCAGGGGCACAAAAGCTCCTGTGGCTAAAAAGTCTGAACCTATCCAAGCAATGCGTAATATAGAGCGTATTTCTAAACTAATAAGCAAGCCTAAAAGGGCAATAAGAACAGTGGCTATTTTTCCTACACGCACCATTTTCTTGTTGCTGGCAGATGGGTTAATCTTACTTTTATAAATATCTACACTAAGTACTAAAGCTCCTGTATTTATCATAGAATCCATCGTAGACATAATTGCAGAACACAGGCCAACAAAAATAAAGGCAGCCAAACCAACAGGCATAAATTTAACAATCATGGCTGGCACAATACCTCCTTCTGGTACAGATTCAAAAATACCCAAACTTAATACCCCTGTTAAAGTAACAATAAGGTACAATGGAATAAATACAAAGA
>CAZAIL010000064.1:6444-11686 GCA_964485155.1 uncultured Flavobacterium sp. | reverse complement strand
ATAGAGGAAAAACATTTGAAGGAAGGCCCCTATTGTTATTAACGATTACTTCTCCAGAGAATCACCAACGTATTGATGAAATTAGAGAACAACATATCAAGGCAACTAATGATGCTTCTGTTGATGTTTCTAAGGATCCAATTGTTGTGTATCAAGGGTATTCAATTCATGGGAATGAACCTAGTGGTTCTAATGCTTCTTTAGCTATAGCTTATTATTTAGCTGCTTCATTAAGTGACGCTACAGAGAATTTATTACAAAATACTGTGATTTTATTTGATCCATCTTTTAATCCAGATGGTTTACAACGTTTTGCTTATTGGGCAAATACAAATAAAAGTAAAAATATTAATCCAGATTCGAATGATCGAGAGTACTTTGAGGTATGGCCTAGAGGACGAACTAATCATTATTGGTTTGATATGAATAGAGATTGGTTGCCAGTACAATTACCAGAATCTAGAGCAAGAATAGCATCATTTCATAAATGGTTACCAAATATTTTAACAGATCATCATGAAATGGGATCGAATTCTACGTTCTTTTTTCAACCTGGAATTCCTAGTAGAACTCACCCTTTAACCCCTCAGAAAAATCAAGACTTAACAAAAGAGATTGGAGCCTATCATGCAAAAGCATTCGATAAAATAGGATCACAATATTACTCTGAAGAAAGTTATGACGATTTCTATTATGGCAAAGGATCTACTTTTCCAGACATTAACGGAGGTATTGGTATTTTATTTGAACAAGGTAGTTCTAGGGGCCATGCTCAAGAAACTTCAAATGGTATACTAACTTTTCCATTCACGATAAGAAATCAATATACAGCAGCAATGTCAACTTTAAAGGCTGCAAAAAATATGCGTGTAAAAATCTTACAATACCAACAAAATTTTTACGAGAAGTCAAGAAAAGAGTCATCCAAAGCAAAAGCAATTGTTTTCGGTGACCACAAAGATGCTGCAAAAAGTTATCATCTAGCAGAAGTCTTAAAAAGGCATCAAATAGCGATCCATGAGCTTAAATCAGATTTCAGAGCAAATGGCAAACAGTTTAAAAAAGAATACAGCTACATTGTTCCTATGAATCAAAAAAATCAACGATTGGTAAAAGCAATGTTTGATGAAAGAAAAAGTTTTCAGGATAGTTTATTTTATGATGTTTCTGCTTGGACGTTTAATCATTCTTTTGGAGTAGATTATGCAGAAAATGTTTCATTAAGTAATGCTGGTCCTGAAATTAAAACATTAGATTTTAAAAAAGGAATTGTTAGTGAAAACAGTACTGTTGGTTATTTGATGCCTTGGAATGAGTATTATACTCCTAAAGCTCTAAATGCAATTTTACAAAAAGGTTTGCGTGCAAAAGTATCAATGAAAAATTTCAAAAATGGAGGAGTTTCTTATGATTATGGAACCATTCATATTCCTGTTCAAAATCAAAAGTTAAATAGCCAAGAATTATATAATTTCTTAAGTGAAGTAGCTGAGGAAAGTCATTTAAAAATTGATGGGGTAACCACTGGTTTAAATGACGGGATAGATTTAGGAAGTAATAATTTTAAAAATATAAACCTTCCCAAGGTGGCTATGTTAGTTGGTAGTGGTGTGAATGTAAGTGATCCTGGAGAAATTTGGCATTTATTTGATCAACGATATGATATGCATGTGACCAAATTAGATCTGATATATTTTAATCGTATAGATATTAGTAAATACAATGTCTTAATAGCCCCAAATAGTCGAAATTTAGATAAAAAATCTATTGAAAAATTACAATCATGGGTTCGTAATGGAGGAACTCTAATAGGGTATAGAAGCGCTGTTAAATGGTTAAATACGAATAAATTTATTAACATAGAGTTTGAGAAGTCTAGTAATGACTCTATAAAGGAGGTTTCTTTTGAAGCAAAATCTTTAAAAAATGGAGCACAAGTAATAGGTGGTGCTATTTTTGAGGCATCTATAGATAGATCACATCCTATAAATTTTGGATATAAGAATGATAAAATAGCCATGTTTAGAAATACAACCCTTTTTATGAGAGCAGATAAAAAAAGCTTTAACAATCCTATTCAGTATACGAATGACCCATTATTAAGTGGTTATATTTCAAAAGAAAACGCAAAGGTGATTAAAAATACAGTTCCCTTTAAAGTTCAACCTTTAGGTAGAGGTAGGGTTATCGTTTTTACAGACAATACTAATTTCAGAGCTTTCTGGTACGGAACCAACAAGCTATTAATGAATGCTATTTTCTTTGGAGATAAAATGTAAATAAAAAAGATAACTAAAGTCGGGTATTTAGTGTGAAATTTCCTGACTTTAGTTTTTATAATATCAATAATGTAACAAAATATAGAAATATATGTCTAACAAGTGTTAACAGTCTTTCTTAAACTATGAGTTTTTTTCGTGTTTTATTGGCAATTTTTTTTCCACCATTATCAGTAATTGATAAAGGATGTGGCTCTTTTTTTATTATTCTATTATTAACACTTTGTGGATGGATTCCTGGAGTTATAGGAGCTTTGGTAATCTTAAACAATCCAAAGAATTAAGAAACTTGTTCCCCTTTTTTTATTTTTTTAGATGCTTGTAATAAGACAACATTATCATTTTGATTGTACACTCCTAAAACAAGACATTCACTCATGAAATTAGCAATCTGTCTGGGCTTAAAATTAACAATAGCACTTACTTGTTTATTTAATAATTCGTTTTTGGTGTATAAGTCTGTGATTTGAGCACTTGACTTTTTTATTCCTAAATCACCAAAATCTATTTGTAATTTATAAGCAGGTTTTTTGGCTTTAGGAAAGTCGCTAACCTTTATAACAGTTCCTATTCTAATATCTACCTTTAAAAAATCTTCAAATGATGCTTCTTTTACCATTTTTATTTTTTTAAAATTAGTTTCTGTATCACCCAAAGGGGACCTATTAATAGAAATTGTAAATCTTTTGCAAATGAAGGTTTTTTACCCTCAATATGATGTCCGTAGAATTGTCCAATCCAAGCAATTATAAATATGATTAATGACGCATACAATAAGTTGACTTGGTAACTCAACCAAAAATTCCCAAGAATTGCCATAAAAATAAAGAAAAGCATTTGTACAAAATACCAAAAGCCCAATCGTAGATAAAAAATTGAAATAAAAATTCCAACTACTACCGCCCAATTTTCTAATAATGGGTTGTTCATTCCGATGGTATCCTCTAGATATGAAGATGGAAAACTCATTAGAAGACCTATAACGCTAAAAAAGATAGGAGATACACATAAGTAGTGAATAAATTGATTTGTTGAATTCTGATGACTTACAGCATATTCATCAAACCATTCTTTAGCAGTTTTCATATATTATATTTTGATAATTTTTTTTATAACTTGTGTGTTTTTGAAATTTATTTTTAAAAAATAAGTTCCGTTTTTAATTGCATGGAGATCTATACTTTTATTTAAAATAAAACCTTTTAAGATTTTTCTCCCTAAAATAGAATAGATGGTAAACTCTTTATTATTTAATTCTTGAGGGAGGTGTATTTTATTTTTAGCTGGATTAGGATAAACACGAAAAGTATTTATATTAAAATCTTTTGTCGTCAATGATAAAACGGCATTGAGTAATGAAGTTGCATTTACTCTTCCAGCACCATAATAGGGATCCCATCCAGGAATATCTTCAGAATCACCAACTTCATCATCAGCTGTTTCCCTTAGTAGTGTTCTGATTTCTTCAACAGTTTTATTAGGAGAGATATCTAGTAATAAAGTAACCAACCCTGCGACTAATGGAGCCGCTTGAGATGTACCTCCCCAATAGCTATTATAGTAGGTATCTGAACTAGATGATAATCCATAAATATAATTCCCTGGAGCAACCACATCTATATGATCACCATAATTACTTCCACTTGTTGTACTCCAAAAAAATGGAGAGCTTCTGGTATCATCAGGATCTGTTGATCCCACAGCAATTGAATTTTCATAGGCAGCAGGATAATATAAAATATCATTATTAAAATTCATCATAGAAATTAACATTGGAACATTTTGACTATGAGCATAATCTACTGCATCTTTTAATCCTTGAGAAAAGCCACTTCCTCCTATAGACATATTAATTACATTAGCGCCATTATGAACCGCATAATATATTCCTGAAATCATCCAAGAATATAATCCAGAATTAGTGTCGTCTAGCACTTTAATTGGCATTATTTTACATTTCCAATCAATTCCAGCATACCCTATTCCATTGTCTCCTGTTGCTGTTGCAATTCCTGTAACATTAGTTCCGTGTCCGTGATCATCTGTTGGATCATTATCATCATTTACAAAATCCCAACCATTTATATCATCTAAATATTGATTACCATCACTGTCGTTTAAATTTAATGATTCATCAGTATTTACCCAAATTCTACTTGCTATTTCTGGATGTGTCATTCGAAGACCAGAATCTAAAACAGCCATTGTTATATTGGTATTACCTGTTGTAATATCCCAAGCGGATTCCATTGTAACATCTGCACCACTTATTGCAGTTGATAAAGAAAAACTACCATCATTTTTTAATCCCCACTGTCTAGAAAACATAGTTTCATTTGGGGTAGTTGTCAGAGGTAATTCGCCTTTTGTTCCTGCACCTTTAGCGATGTAATTAGGTTCAATGTATTCAAATAAATCGGTGTTTTTCAATTCTTCAATTACTTTGTATATGTCAGTATTATCATCGAATTTTAAAGATAATATCTCTCTTTGAATTTGACTGGTTTCAACAAAATTATTAAGTTTAACAGCCTTTATATATGCGTAGTTTTTTAAAACCTCAGTTATTATAGGATCATCTTTTAATTCATTGGATTTAAATTTAACGATAATACTTCCTTTATCAAATTCTTGCGAAGAAATAAATAGAGTATTTGTAAATAAAATAATAGCAATAACAAATTTTTTCATATAAATAATATTTCGTTTTTTAATTTTTGTTTTCTGGATTCACATCTAAAGATAATAATAAAATAAAACAGTTTTAATTATTTTGTCTAGAGTTTAAAAAATAACTTTTGATTTTAAACAAAAGTATTTCTGTAAATTAAATCTACTTATTAAACCTTTATTGAATTTAAGAGTCTGAGACTAAAAATTTATTCAGAATACACCTTTTTTAGCTACTTTTCTAATTGTCAGTTTTCTATTTTATAACTGTGATTCAACCAATGAAACCTCAG
>CAZAIL010000064.1:0-6344 GCA_964485155.1 uncultured Flavobacterium sp. | reverse complement strand
TGGTATTGATTATTTTGCCGGAATAGTACAAGGAGGGGTTCAGTCATACACAAATTGGAATTTGGTAGAAAATGGACAATCAACAACTTCCTCAGAATATACAACTACAAAATTTACTGATTTAGCTATTAATTGGGTGGAAGATCAAACAAAACTGTGGTTTTTATGGTTGGCTTACAACGCGCCTCATGCCCCTTTTCATTTAGCCCATCAAATTTACATTCACAAGGAAATTTACCTTCATATGATGGTTCTATAGATGCTAATCTATTGCCTTATTTTTTATCAGCTATGGAAGCTATGGATCACGAAATGGGAAGATTATTAAATAGTTTAACACCTGAAGAAATAGCGAATACTATCATTATTTTTATTGGTGATAATGGAACCCCAAATAGAGTTACGCAATTACCTTACGTTACCATGAGATCTAAAGGTTCTATCTACCAGGGTGGTTATAATGTTCCCATGGTTATATCTGGCTTGGGAGTAAATAGAATGGGAGAGCGATAAGCTGCATTTATTCATACAACAGATTTATTTGCTACAATAGCAGAAATATCAGGAGTTTCTATTCAAAAGATTAACAATAGTAAAAGTTTCTATGATTTATTATCAAACCCTAATGCAACTAAAAGAGAGTTTGTTTATACAGAACGTTCTCAAAATGGAGTAAGTTATGCTATTAGAACTTGAGGCAATTAACATTAGAATGTGATTTCATGGAACTTTACACGTTTATAATTGAAGCTACTTAACGATAGTTTAAGGTAGTATGTCTGCGAACTCTATGGGTTTTTTTATATGACTTCCTGACTTTCTTTTTCCCATTTTTTGTAGTTCTTTTTCACCAAAGGTTAATCGATCTCCATGATAAAGAATTCTCCATATTTTTCCTTTTTTAGATTCTGATATATATAAAGATCCATCTGGTCCTTCTGCTAACCCCATTGGTCTATATTTTGCATCACTCATTATTTTCACCACATCTGTTCCCGTAAATCCATCAGCAAAAACTTCCCATTTATTCATTGGTTCTCCATTTTTAAAAGGAATAAAAGCAACAATATAACCTGCTTGTGGATATGGACTTCTATTAGTGGACCCATGAAAGGCAACAAAAGCACCACTTTTATATCGTGCTGGAAATTGTTCACCTTCATAAAATAATAAATCATTAGGAGCCCAATGAGCTGGAAGTCCCATGATCGGATCTGTATATCCTTTTGCCTCAATTTTCCCATCACCACCATATTCTGGAGCTAACATTCTTTTGTCTTTAAAATGATCATAGTAGGTGTAAGGCCAACCAAAATCATCATTCTGCTTAATGACCATGAATTCTTCGGCTGGTAATATAGAATTTTCCCATTTACTAAAATAATTTGGAGCATGGTTGTGAAGATAATCTCTACCATGGTTCACAGCATATAAGTTATCATCGTTATCATTCCAACTTAGACCAACAATACTTCTTAGGCCCGTAGCAAAAAGAGTACCATCTGTCTGTGTTTGGTTTAATTTATTTTCGTCAAACTTCCAAATTCCACCTAAAATATTTAACTGCGAACATGGGTTTTCTCCTCTCACAATTGAGTTTGAGCTGTTCATTTTTGAATTCTGATCTTCACAAGCATTTGTTGGCGCACTAAAAGTCACATACATACTTCCTTTTTTATCAAAAGCTAATGATTTTGCATTGTGCCATCTTATTGGGTAACGATCAGTAAGTATTACTTCTGGTTTGCCCTCAGGAACTAATTTATCAGGGGTTAATTTTTGTCTATATACCACTAGCTCAGAACTAAAATATAGATAGCCATTGTGAATCCTCATTTCTGTAGCAAAACTTCCATCGTTTGGATAGTCTCCAAAACGTTTAAAAATATCCATTTTCCCATCATTATTTGTATCTCTTAGAGCAATGTTACCAAGTTTACCTGTTTCTATTCTTAACTTTACATATACGTCACCATTATCATTAACAGCTAAATGTCTTGATCTACCAACACTGTCTGCTACAACTAATGCACCAAAACCATCAGGTAAAAACAACCCTCCATTATCTAGATCAGCTTTTGTTGTTAGTTGTTTTATTGGTTCTTTAATAGTTTCTTTTTGATGAGTTGTTTTCTCCAAATTTATTATTTCTTTCTTACAAGAATAAAATAGTAATAAAAAAAAAAGTATTGTGGTACTAAGGCTTTTCATGTTCATAAAATTAAAGAAATATATCAATCAATTGTAAAAGTATGAATTTTTTAGAAGCGGTATTTTAATTTTAAAGAAGTATAATAATTAATTGGATTTCCTGGGTAATAATATCTGGGTTTGTTACCACCAAAGCTTCCAGCATTTATTAATAACATTGAGGCATATTTACTATTAGTAACATTATTAATTCCTAAAAAAATATTGAATTGAAATTTTTTATTTTCACTTGATTGATAGCCTATTTTTGTATTTAAAAGTTGGTACTCTTTAGAATAAATTGAATTATCATCCCTTAAAGGTATTTTTCCAACAAAATTGTAATTAACAGAGGCATAAAATCCCTTGAACGTTTCTAAACCTATAATAGTGTTGTAAGTACTTTTAGGAACACCTGTTAATTCATTGTTAGAATAATCATTAAAATCATCTATGAACTCCTTAAAATTAAACTTGTTGTAGGTAAAAGAATGGGTGCTAAATAAAATAATATTTTCAGTTTTTATTAAATCTTGCTTTAGTGTGATTTCAAATCCTTTATATTGAGTTTTTCCAGCATTAATGCCAATATATTCATCAGTATTGGTTCTTTTTGCTACCAACAAATTTTTAACATTCATTCTGTAAATTGAAATGTCATAATACAGTGTGTTTTTAAATAGTTCACCTCTGCTACCAATCTCATAATTCCAGCCACTTTCTGGCTTTATATTAGGATTAATTAAACCATCAGGTAATAAAGTTTCTTCTAAAGTAGGAGGTGAGAATCCATGACTTATAGAGCTGTAAAACATTGTATTAAGAGTGTTTTTGTATACAATGCCAAACTTAGGTGATACCATTGTTTTAAAAGAGTAGTTGCCAGAAAAATTTCTAAGGGTATCTATAATATTATCATTTAAATAATAATAAGTTTTGTTTAGATTTAATCCAAAAGTATAGTGAATTTTTTTTGAAAAAGTATATTTGGAATCTAAAAAAAGATTAAAATAAGTGCGTCTTTCTTTAAAGCTACTGATTAGCTCACCTTGGATATTGTCAGATTCACTAGTAATTGTATTGTAGAGGTTTTCAAATGTTTGATATGAATTATTATCATTAAATAATTCACCTCCAATGGTCCAATTTAATTGTTTTTTAAAAAGTGTTGTATTTTTAATAATTCTTGTTCTTAGGCCAATACCATTGGTAGTTTCTTTTAATATATTAAATGGTCTGGGTTCGTATGAATCTAAAAAAGAACTAAATATACTAGTATTTTGACTTGTTTTAGTGTTGTATTTATGTTGCCAAGATAAACCAAATAAGCCTTTTGTATATTCTTCGAAACCTTTTGACTGATTCCATGTAAAAGCTGCTGATTCTGGACTTTCATTATAGTCATCTTCATTTAACGAACTGGGGATAAATGCTTTTAATTTAGATATGTTTCCAATAAAAGAAAGTTTGTCTTTCGAACTGATAAAGTGATTCGAAGCTACAGTTATTACTTGCCTATCTGTTTTATTATTATCTCTATACCCATTGGAGTGTAAATTAGAATATGTCAATTTTGTACTATTTTTGGAGTCTCCAATAGCTGCTTGCACTAAATATTTCTGTAAGCCATAAGAACCAAAAGTATATTCACTTTCGACTATAGATTTATTAAATTGACCTTTTGATGGTATCAATTGAATCGTTCCGCCTAGACCAGCTCCATATATACTGGAGGATGGACCTTTTAAAATTTCAATTCTTCCCAGAGAATTTATTTCTATGTCTTCTATTGTTGATATACCAGAACCATTTGTGAGTGGAATATCTTCGTAATAAGCTCTAATTTTACTTGTACTGTAAGCGCTTCTAGAGCCGATACCTCGTATAGTGATTCTATTCGTAGAAAATGTGCCGCTATGCATAAAAACACCTGCAATAGTGTTTAAAACAGGAGCCATGTCTATGACATTATTTAGCTGAATGTCTTTTTTAGTAAGTACAGAAATAGCTGAAGGTATGTTTTGTATTTTATTTTTAAAATTATTAGAGACTATAATAATCTCATTTAAATTTTCTGTAATCGCAACAAGTTGTACTATGGTTAATTTTTCAGTTATGTTGATTTTTCTACTGATATAACCTTCTTTAGAAAAAAGATATACATTAGTACTAGGGAGTGTAAATTGACCTTTTTTATTTGTTTTAGTAGAAAAAGAGCCATCAATTTTTGATACAGAGACATTGGAAATTTTAATTTTATTTTCTTGATTTATTACTGTTCCGTTAATTTTTTGGGCAAATAAATTAAAAGAGTTTAAAATTAAAATAAGTATAAAATAACGAAATTTCATGGATTGATGTTAATTAGTAATATAAGGGTTTAAGTGATCTAATAAAAATATTATATTTTAAAATTAAAATTAAAATTAAAATATAATTTTTTAAAAAGCTCTCGAATTTTCGAGAGCTTTTTAAAATGAGTATGGAGTAAATTATTTATTTAACATCCATTAATTCTACATCAAATATTAAGGTAGCATTCGGAGGAATTACTCCGCCAGCACCACTTTCGCCATAAGCTAGATTAGAAGGAATCACAAAACGAGCTTTGTCTCCTACTTTTAATAATTGAATACCTTCATCCCAACCAGCAATAACCTGACCTACTCCAACAGGAAAGTCTATTGGTTGCTTTCGTTTATAGGAAGAATCAAACACGGTACCATCCAATAGTTGCCCTTTATAGTGAACAGAAACATTGGCTCCTTTAGTAGCTCTCTTTCCTTCACCTTTTTGTAAAATTTCATAACGTAACCCACTAGGAGTTTCGGCATAACCTTTGGCAACAGCATCTAACGTTTCTTGTTGTTTTTTCTTTTCTTCTTCTTCACGTTTTTCTCTGGACCCCTCAAAAGTTCTAAAAGCTTCGACTGAGTTGTAGGCTTCAGCATCAGTTCCAACACGAATAATTTCTATGGACATATCATCTCCTTGAGCAACTTGATCTACCACATCTTGTCCTTCAACAACATTTCCAAAAACAGTATGCTTTCCATCCAACCAAGAAGTTTCTATGTGTGTGATGAAAAACTGTGATCCATTGGTTGCAGGACCTGAATTTGCCATTGATAATTTCCCTGGTGCATCATGCTTTAAGTCGGGATGAATTTCATCATCAAATTGGTAACCCGGACCTCCAGTTCCAGTACCTAGAGGGCATCCTCCTTGAACCATGAAATCTGGAATTACTCTATGAAATTTTAGACCATCATAATACGGTGTTCCTTGTTCTTTTATACTGTTTTCAAGATTTCCCTCTGCTAAGGCAACAAAGTTGCCTACAGTACCTGGAGTTTTTTCATATTCTAAATTCACTAAAATAGCTCCTTTTGGAGTTGTAAATTTTGCGTAGATTCCGTTGTTCATTTTTTAAAATTTAATTATAAAATCAGTTAATTATTGGAAATATAATAGTTTAAATATATTCACTTGTAAAATGAAGTTTTACAGTCGGATATTTGCTTTGTGTCATCTGAATGGTAAAAGCAGAATCTGCTAAAAACACCAATTGACCTTGCTTATCTTTTGCTAAATAACGTTGTTTTATCCTTTTAAATTCTTTAAACTCGTCACTTTTATCATCTTCAGCTTCTATCCAACATGCTTTATGAACATGAATATTTTCATAACTACATTTTGCACCGTATTCATGTTCTAGTCTGTACTGAATTACTTCGTATTGAAGTGCGCCGACAGTTCCTATAATTTTACGACCATTCATGCCTAGTGTAAATAATTGAGCAACACCTTCGTCCATTAGTTGATCTAAACCTTTAAATAATTGTTTAGACTTCATAGGGTCTGCATTATTTACATAACGAAAATGCTCAGGAGAAAAACTAGGAATTCCTTTAAAATTTAATTTTTCACCCTCAGTTAATGTATCACCAATTTTAAAACTTCCAGTATCGTGAATACCCACAATATCGCCAGGAAATGATTCGTCTACAATTTCTTTTTTTTCTGCAAAAAAAGCATTTGGACTAGAAAATTTTACTTTTTTACCATTTCTGACATGTAAGTAAGGAGAATTTCTTTTAAAAGTTCCAGAAACAATTTTTATAAAAGCCAACCTATCCCTGTGTTTAGGATCC
>CAZAIL010000063.1:7426-11788 GCA_964485155.1 uncultured Flavobacterium sp. | reverse complement strand
GGACGTAATTGATTTCCAACTGAATCAACATCTCCTAGATGTAAATCTTTTGACCAATTTAAAATAATATCTTTATTGACGATGCTTCTTACTTTTCTTAATTCACCATGTAGATGCAAGACATTGGAACTTTCAGCCTTTTCGTGTAAATCATCTACATTTTGAGTAATAATATGAATATTGAAATACTTCTCAAGTTCTTTTAAGTTATGATGTCCCTTATTTGGATGTACATTAAGTAATTGTCTTCTGCGTTGGTTATAGAACTCTAAAACAAGCTTAGGGTCTCTCTCAAATGCATCAGGAGTGGCCACATCCATCACATTATGTCCCTCCCATAAACCATTTGCATCTCTAAATGTATTTAAACCACTTTCTGCACTCATTCCTGCCCCAGTCAGTACAACAACGTTTTTCATAGGTATGATTTAATAAATTTCAGTATGTTTGCTAGTATATGCAATACATAGATACAAATTTACTGACTTACTTAGAAGGATTTGTTACCGAAAAAAGAAAAGATCTTTTTAAAAAAATATTACAAGATAGAACAAGGCACTTTACAGTAGTGTTAGAAGATATCTACCAACAACACAATGCAAGTGCTGTTATTAGAAGTTGTGATATTTTTGGCATCCAAGACGTGCATGTGATTGAAAATAAATATTCAAGCAAGGTCTCTAGACATGTTGCTAAAGGTTCTCAAAAATGGTTGTCATTTCATAGATATAAGGAGGATAACAATAATACGATAGACTGTTTACAAAATTTAAAAAAAAATGGCTATCAAATAATAGCAACTTCCCCACATAACGAATCATGTATTTTAAATAATTTTGACTTTACTAAAAAGTCTGCTTTTGTATTTGGAGTTGAAAAATCTGGAGTTTCTGATGACGTAATAAACAATGCTGACGGCTTTTTAAAAATACCTATGGTAGGTTTTACGGAAAGTCTAAATATATCAGTAGCTGCAGCTATTATTCTTGAAAACATCACATCTAAATTAAGAAACAGTGCTGTTGATTGGAATTTAACGCCTAGTGAAAAAGAAATCATCTATACCAATTGGATAGAAAAAACTATAAAAAATGTCGATAAAATAAAAGATGTTTTTTTAGAAAATAAAAGTTAAGTTAATTATTACTCTTGTATCAAAACTTTATCAATAGTAGCTATAGAATCGCAACGAATAATCCAAAGTTCTAATTCTTTGTTTAAATAGCTCCCATTCACTGAATATTCTGGACATGGCATTTTATGTTGGTTACTTTTACCAAAATCAACATCACCACTGGAAAGAATGTGTTTAATAGCTGTAGAGTCAACTTTTGATTTGTCCATTAATAATTTGACATTATTAGAATAAACAAGGGTTTTTGTGCGTATAGTTTTTAATGTTCTAGCATCCATACCATAATCAAAGGAAACATCTTTACCTGTCCAAATAAAAAAAACAATAATACTCCCTAAAGAAACACCAATAAGATAGTAAAAAAATCTTTTGAACAAACCCATACCGTAAAATTAAGGGTATTTTCTGGATATAGCGAGGATAAAGTTATTTTCTTAACATAGAGAAATTACCTCTGAATTCAGTAAAAACACCATTTTTAATATATTCAACGATAAACCAGTAATCAGACCCTGATTCTTTCTTTCCTAAATTATTATTACCATTCCAACCCAATCCATTTGGCTTAATAATGGATACTAATCTTCCCAGTCTTGTAAAAATTTTAATGGTAGCATCAGGAATGTTTCTTAAATCTTTAATATTCCAACTATCATTAATGCCATCTTCATTTGGAGTAAAAAACCTGGGATAATTTAAAGCTGTAAATTGATAACTAAAATCTCCACAAAGATTAGATTTGTCTCTAACCTTAATAGTGTGTATTCCTGGTTCTACATTATAAAATCTAGTAAAGTTTTGAAAAGGACCAGTATCCAATGAATATTCATAATAACCCAAGCCATTATCTATAACATCAACTTCTACAGTATAGAAACCTGAAAAATCATTAGTTAAAATATTAATTTCAAAAATAGGGCTAGAACTATTTACAACAACTTCTGCTGATTTGTAATTACATTCTGTACCGTTATTTTGTGTTAGTTTGACGGTTTCTACAGTATAAGTTCCTGCTATAATAGCATTGTAATTTATACCTGTACCAACTTGAATACCCTCTAAAAACCAATTTACTTCAAATAATGTTGGATCTATGCCTGAACTTAAAACTAGAGAATTGGTAACAACTCCAGTTTCTGAATTGATACAAATAATTCCTCCTTCTATTACTAACTCTTCTAGAGGATTAACAGTTACTTGAAATAAACTTTCAGTAAAACAACTTGGTTTTCCAATGGGATAGGCATTCACATATATAATACGTGACCCTAATTCTGTAATTGTATATTCAGCAGGGTCTATTAGGTCAGCTTTATTAGGTCTTCTATAATAGTCTACTTGAACTCCAGGAATATCTAATATTGGCAATGTAACACTTTCACAACTTTCTAGATTTTCTAAAACTCCTAATTCAGGTTTTTCAAATATTGATACTGTAAAAGAATTTTCGTCATAACATGAAAACCTTTCTCCATTTTCACCAAATACAAATATGGTTTGAGAAGTTGTAATTAAATCGCCAGAATTTAATAGTGTTCCCATTCCTCTGGTTTCTGTATAATAATTGCCAGTAGTTAGTGGTGGTAATTCATAAGCATCACAAACAGATACGTCTGCAGGTTGATCAACTTCAATTTTTAAAATATTTACGTTAAATACATTTTCATTTGAACAACCTTCTAAATCTATATATTTATTATAAATATAAATAGTTTGGTTAGTGTCAATTATATCTCCAGCATTAAAAACAACACCTTCTCCATTTGCTTCCGAAAAGTATTGTCCATTAGTTAAAATTGGTAATGTAAATGACTGACAACTAAAAACGTCTGTGAAATTATCAACCAAAGGAATAGCTCTTATCTCTACATTAAAACTTGATTCTGCATCACAAAAACCATTTGTATTGTAGATGTAAATTTTTTGAGATGAATTAATAGAATTGCCCTCAAATAATGGAGTTCCATTACCACTGGATTCTGTAAAGTAATTACCGTTAGTTAAGGGCTGTAAAGTAATTAAGTTATCCTCACATGTTATGATATTATTTATTGAATCTACTGTTACTAATCGATTTATTGTAATATTTATTGGGGTGTTATCTGTACAGTTATTAGCTGTAGTGACTTCAGGAGCATAAAAATAAACTATCTGAGAATTTGTGATTAAAGATAAATCAGGAATAGATATTCCGCCACCTATTGGTTCTGTAAAATAGCCACCTAAAGATAAATTCGGTAAGGAATATTCTCCACAAGCCTGGATGTTTTGAAAACTATTTAAGTCTATAATTGTAACATCAAAAGAACTTTGATTTACACAACCTGTTACAGTGTTTTTTTTCCATAAAAAAATTGTATCACTAAAAGTAATTTGATCGCCTTGAAAAAGTTCTACACCATTTGCATTTGATTCCGTAAAGTATTTTTCATTATTAGAAACTGCTGGTAAAGTAAAAGTATTACACGTAATAACATTATTTCTTTCCTCAACTGTAGGTAGTGGATTAATAACAATTTCATATGGAGTATCTAAACAAAAGGAACCATCAATATCTACATAAAAATAAATAGTTTGACTTAACAATATAGTACTTCCCGCCGGTATAACAGATCCAATACCGTTTGGACCATCTGGAGAAGTGTAAAATAAAGCATTGGGATAAGTGGGGATAATGAATTTTTCACAATGTGTGGTATTGATAGTGAATTCATCAGCCATGTAAACATCAAAATTACTTTCACTAAAACACCCTTGACCATTTTCATTATATATATAAATAGTTGAATTTTCATCGATTACATCTCCATTGTTTAATTGAGTTCCACTACCACCATCTTCTGTAAAATAACTTCCATTAATTAGTATTGGTAATGTAAACTCTGTACATGCATAAAAATCTTCAAAATCATCAACTTGCGGTGTGGGTAAAATATCAATTTTAAAATTTATAATTTCAAAGCATTCAATATTAGTATTGTTCATAAACTTAACCCAAATTGTTAAATCTCTATAACCAGGAACTATAAGAAAATTTGAGGAATTTAAAATTTCATTTGAAGCATTAATAGCATCTGATTCACTTAAAAAATAATTTAAAGAAAAATCATCTGGATTTAAACCATTTAATATTTGATTTGCAACTTGAGAATTAATATCAATTGTAATATCTGATCGACAAATTGAAAAATCATTTGGTGTATTGGGGTTTAAATTCGTAATTTTTA
>CAZAIL010000063.1:0-7326 GCA_964485155.1 uncultured Flavobacterium sp. | reverse complement strand
ATTATTAAAGTTGGATTTGTTTCAGTTTCAAGTATCACCCCGTTTTTTAACCACTCATATGTAAAATCATTAGTGTTCGTAAAACCAGAATCCAAAATGATTTCTTCACCCAAACAGATCTCTTGATTTTCTCCAATATTTAGAAATGTATCAAAACTCCCGGCTTTTATTAAAACTGCAGAATCAAAATTGTTGTCATAATAATCTCCAATAACAAGTTTAATTGAATAGGGATTACCAGGTAATACATCAGCTGAAGCGTTTAATAGAACTGTATGTCCTTTCATATTCAATGAAGAGTTAGAAGGGTTATTTACATTGAATGTGCTGAATAGATTTGAATTAATTGAAGTGCAAGAAGAATTGTATTGATTATCTCTTATATTTCTAACAGAAATTGTTGAATCAGTATTTGGTAATACTGCTAAATTTTTGGTTTCACCAGTTGTCAAATCTGTTAAAATAAAGGCAAAAATATCACTAAATCCGCATTGCCATTGACCGTATTCATTAGAAGCAAATACTAAATCAAATTTAAAATTAGTAGAATAAGGAACAAAATCAAATTGTAAGTAAGCAGCATCTGTAATTGTTGAAGTTTGTCCAGATTGGTTGCTAATGTTTTGTAGATCAGCATCACCATTAGTAGTAACTTGACTGTCTAATCGATTTCCTGTATATGTTCCTTGCGTATAGGATGCAATTCCGCTTCTAATTATTATTCCCTCTTGAATAGGGAAAATAGAATTATTACCATTAAAATAAGCGACAGATTGATTTGATGAGATACTGACATTTGAATTTGTAGAACAAGAATTTGACAATAATATGTCAACTAAAGCCTGAGAAGAATAATTTATATCGTCTACAAGTATGGTTTGAGAAAAAGTTAATGAACTATAGAACATTAAAAACACTAGGGGTGCTTTTCTTAGCATATTATTTTATAATGTTAACTTGGATTAGGGTATTAAATTTTTATTTGGGGTAATTTTATGAATTTGTTTTTTGTTAAATATATTACAAAAATTATTTTAAGTCAATAGCTATAAATAATGAATTTAAAAAGTCCCTATATAACGGGAGATAATGAGTAGTCGATGAAGAATTATTGAAAATAAAAAAAAGTAATTTATTAAATAAATATTAGATTAATATCTCTGTAGGGCAAATCAAACCATTCTGCAACAGTTTTATTGGTTAAAATACCATGATAAAAATACATCCCATTTCGAAGACTTTTATCATATCTAGCAGCATTTTCAAATCCACCTGCTTCAGCGATTTCGAGTAAATATGGAGTAAATAAATTACTAATAGCAAATGATGCAGTTCTAGAGTATCTTGAAGGAATATTTGGAACACAATAGTGAATTACTCCGTGTTTTTCAAAGGTTGGTTTAGAATGAGATGTTACATTTGAAGTTTCAAAACAACCACCTCTATCAATACTGACATCTACAATAATAGCTCCTTCTTTCATAGTTTCAACTATTGCCTCTGATACAATAATTGGTGCACGATTTTTTCCTCGAATAGAACCTATGGCTATATCACATCGTCTAAGAGCTTTTGCCAATGTTTTTGGCTGTATAGTAGAAGTGTAAATTGGGGCATTTAAACAATATTGAAGTTTTCTTAGTTTTGTTATTGAATTATCAAAAACTTTTACTCTTGCACCAAGTCCTAAAGCAGATTTAGCAGCAAATTCTCCAACTGTTCCTGCACCTAAAATGACAATATCTGTTGGGGGTACACCACCAATATTTCCTAATAATAAGCCATTCCCTTTGTTTAAATTACTCATTAATTCTGCAGCAATTAAAATAGCAGCATTACCAGCAATTTCACTTAAAGATTTTAAAACAGGGTAAACTCCATGATCATCCATTATATAATCAAAAGCAACAGCTGTAATTCTTTTTTTTGCTAAGGTTTCAAAAAACTTTTTTGATTGAGTTTTTAGTTGAAGAGAAGAAATTAAAACACTTTGAGGGTTTATCATTTCAACTTCATTAATAGAGGGTGGTGCCACTTTTAAAACTATTTCACATGAAAAAGCTTCTTTTGTATCATAGGATACTTTTGCACCTGCCTCAGAATATTCATTGTCAGAATAATTAGAACCTTCACCAGCGCCTGTTTCTATAATTATTCTATGACCATGCGCGGTCAACGCAGCTACTGCATCAGGAGTTAAACAAACTCTTTTTTCTTCAAAATGTGTTTCTTTTGGAAGTCCAATAAATAATTCGCCTTTACCCTTCTTAATTTCTAACATTTCTGTTTGAGGTAGTAATTCTTCTTTGCTAAATGGAGAGAATGTACTCATAAAAAGTTATTTAAGTTCAATGTTTCGTTGTCCATTATTTAATTCTGTTATATGGATAGTACTATTTTTTAAAGGTACTAAATTTTGTATAACACTAGGCCACTCAATTAAACACCAAGCATTAGAATAAAAATAATCCTCTATACCTAAATTAAGAGCTTCTTCTTCGTTCTTAATTCTGTAGAAATCAAAATGATAGATGATTTCATTTGTATTGGTTATGTATTCATTTACAATAGAAAATGTCGGAGAATTTATAAGATCATCTGTTCCAAGAATTTTACAAATTTCTTTAATTAATGTTGTTTTACCAACTCCCATATCACCATGAAATAATAGGATTTTATATTTTGAGTTCCTGATAATTTCTTTTGCTATTTGGTTTAAATCTAAAAATGAGTAGTTTTTATTCATATACAATGAAAAATTATTTAGGACTATAAACAGCAAAAGGAATTATCATTTCCTCCAAGGAAACACCGCCATGTTGATATGTATTTCTAAAATAATTTACAAAATGATTGTAATTATTGGGATATGCAAAAAATAAATCTTCTTTTGCGAAAACAAATGGGCTATTAATGCTAATACTTGGTAAGAAAATATCTTTAGGGTTTTTTACAGCAAACACATCTTTTTCCAAGTAAGACAAACTTTTTCCAGTTTTATATCTAAGGTTCGAACTTATGTTTTTGTCTCCGATTATTTTGGTCGGGTTTTTACAATTAATAGTTCCATGATCTGTTGTAATAATTAGTTTTTGACCTAATTGTTTTGCTTTTTGTAAAATTTCAAATAAGGGAGAGTTTTTAAACCAACTTACAGTTAAAGATCTATAAGCCTTATCATCTCCAGCTAATTCTTTAATTACTTCCATCTCAGTTTTAGAATGTGATAGCATATCAACAAAATTATATACTAAAACAGTAAGATCATTTTGTTTCGTTCCATTATAATTACTTGCTAATTCTTTTCCATCCCTTAAAGAAACAATTTTATAATATTCATGTTTAATGGAAAGATTTAGTCGTTTAATTTGAGCAGTTAAAAATTCATTTTCAAACATGTTTTTTCCGCCTTCATCTGTATCATTTTTCCATAAATCCGGATGTTTTTTTTCCATTTCAGAAGGCATTAAACCAGAGAATATTGAGTTTCTAGCATATTGAGTTGCTGTAGGTAGAATACTGAAGTAAGAATATTCTTCTTCTTTTTTGTAATGGTTGTTTATAAAAGGTTCTATCATTTTATATTGATCATACCTTAAATTGTCTATGACAATCCAAAGAACACCATTCTTATCTCCTAAATTAGGCACCACATAATCTTTGAATAAGTTGTGAGAAAATGTTGGGCCGTCATAGGAAGTTAATGAATCTTGATAATTTTTTTTAATAAATTTATAAAATAAATTATTAGCTTCAGATTTCTGACTTTCTAAAATTTCCAACATACTAGAATCATTAATATCCTCTAATTCAAGTTCCCAATGGACTAATTTTTTATATAGATCAGACCATTCATCGTATGAATTTACAGACATTAAATCCATAGATATTTTTCGAAATTCTTGCTGATAATTAGAGGTCGTTTTTTCAGAAATTAATCTGGAATGATCTAAATTCTTTTTCAAACTTAATAAAATCTGATTTGGATTTACTGGTTTTATTAAATAATCAGCAATTTTAGAACCAATGGCCTCTTCCATAATATATTCTTCTTCACTCTTAGTAATCATTACTACAGGTAAATTAGATTTTATTTGTTTTATAGCTGTTAAAGTTTCTAACCCATTCATGCCTGGCATATTTTCGTCTAAAAAAACAATATCAAAGTTAGTTTCTTCTACTAATTCAATTGCATCTGTTCCGTTGGTGCATGTGGTTACAGTGTATTTTTTTTGTTCAAGAAATATAATGTGAGGTTTTAATAAATCTATTTCATCGTCAACCCATAAAATTTGAATAGTATTCATAAAGCTACAGTTTCTTTTATAAACGTTAAAAGTATTTAAATGTTATGTTAGGGATGCCCAGAAAATGGTAAAATATTCTTAATAAAGCGATAAACTACTTTGTAAAGAGCAAATTTAGTCTTTAGTTTGTAATTGTAACACTAAAACTTAGACTTGAAAAATTCTTCAACTAATAAATTAAAAATCTTAAATGACCCTATTTATGGTTTTATAAGAATTCCAAATAGTTTAATTTTTGATATTATTGAGCATCCTAGTTTTCAACGCCTGAGAAGAGTTTCACAAATGGGATTTTCAAATTTAGTATATCCTGGCGCAAATCACACCCGTTTTCATCATGCTTTAGGTTGTCTGCATCTTATGCAAAAAACAGTTAGTATACTAAGAGTAAAAGGAATTAATATTTCTGAAGAAGAAGAAAATGCTTTGTACATTGCTATTTTATTACACGATATAGGTCATGGTGCTTTTTCACATGCACTTGAACACAGTATTGTTACTGGGATAACTCATGAAGAAATTTCATTAAAATACATGCACAGACTCAACAATGAGTTTCATGGACAATTAGATTTAGCTATTGCAGTTTTTACAAGAAAATATCATAGAGTTTTTTTACACCAATTAATATCTAGTCAATTAGACATGGATAGATTAGATTATTTAAAGAGAGATAGTTTTTATACAGGTGTGGCAGAGGGAAATATAAGTTCAGACAGATTAATTGCAATGATAAACGTTGTTAATAATGAATTAGTTATTGAGAAAAAAGGTATTTATTCTGTAGAGAAGTTTTTGATTGCTAGAAGATTGATGTATTGGCAGGTATATTTACACAAAACAAGTATAGTTGCAGAACATATGTTGGTAAAAGTCTTAATGAGAGCCAAAGAACTAGCTGAAAAAAAAGTTGAACTATTTTGTACTTCTTCATTACGTTTTTTCTTGTACAACAAAATAAACAAAGATAATTTTAATGATATAGTTTTAGGTTTTTTCACAAAACTAGATGACTATGATATCCTTTCAGCAATTAAAGAATGGGTTAGTCATTCTGATAAAATACTCTCTAACTTGTGTGGTATGATTGTAAACAGAGATCTTTTGAAAATTGAAATGTTCGATAAAGAGGTTTCGGCTAAATATGCATTAGAAATGACCATGAATTTTATGACTGAATTAAATTTATCAGAAGAAGAGGCTTCATATTTTGTATTTAAAGGAGAAATTTCAAATCAAGCTTACAATGAAAATCAACCAATAAAGATTGTTAATAAAAGAGGGAATTTGGAAGATATAGTAAAAGCTTCAGACCAATTAAACCTTCAAGCTCTATCAAAACCAGTAATAAAGTATTTTATATGCTATCCTAAGAAAATGGAATTAGCCTAATCTTACATTTTTTTATACTTTTGCAGAAGATGAAATTTACAGCAAAACAAATAGCTCAAATCTTAGATGGTGAAATTGAAGGAAGTCCAGAGGAAGAAGTTTCTAGACTTTCTAAGATCGAAGAGGGTACAAAAGGATCGCTTACCTTCTTGTCAAACCCGAAATACAATTCTTATTTATATACTACACAAGCTTCTGTAACTATTGTTAATCAAACTTTTCAATTAGAAAAAGAAGTTTCTACTACCCTAATCAGAGTTAAAGACGCTTACAAGTCTTTTTCCAAATTATTAGAATTTTACAATCAAGTAAAAAATAATAAAGAAGGTAGAGAAGATCCATATCATATTTCAGAATCTGCATCTATTGGTAAACATGAATATATAGGTGCTTTTAGTTATATAGGTAATAATGTTATAATTGGAGAAAATGTAAAGATTTATCCAAACTCATATATTGGTGATAATGTAACAATCGGTAATAATTGTTTAATTTTTGCAGGTGTAAAAATTTATTCTGAGACAGAAATAGGAAATAATTGTACTTTCCATTCTGGTTGTATAATTGGTTCAGATGGTTTTGGGTTTACACCAAATGACAAAGGAGAACTTATTAAAGTTCCACAAACTGGAAATGTTATTATAGAAGATAATGTAGATATAGGCTCATGTTCAACAATAGACAGAGCAACTTTAGGTGCTACTATTATAAGAAGGGGAGTAAAATTAGACAATCAAGTACAGGTTGCACATAATGTAGAAATTGGCAAAAATACCGCAATTGCTGCTCAAACAGGAATAGCAGGTTCGACTAAAGTAGGAGAAAATTCTATGATTGGTGGTCAAGTAGGGATTTCAGGTCACTTAAATTTAGGAAATAATCTTAAAATTCAAGCTCAATCAGGTATTTCAAAAAGTTTAAAAGATAATAAAATAGTTCAAGGAACACCCGCATTTGGATATTCTGATTTTAATAAATCATATGTATATTTTAAAAACCTTCCTAAAATTATTGATAGAATTAATAAAATTGAAAAAGAATTGAATACTCAAAATACAGATAATGAGTAAAAAACAAAAAACAATACAAAACGAGGTAAGTTTATCAGGTGTTGGATTACATACTGGTATTGAAGTGAAAATGACTTTTAAGCCTGCTCCAATAAATCACGGTTTTGCCTTTAAAAGAGTTGACTTAATAGGGTGTCCAACAATAGAAGCGAAAGCTGAATATGTTGTGAACACACAAAGAGGTACGAATCTTGAAAAAAATGGAGTTTCAATTCAAACATCAGAGCATGTTTTAGCAGCAGCTGTAGGTTTAGATATCGATAATTTAATTATTGAAATTAATGCTTCAGAACCACCTATTATGGACGGTTCTTCTAAGTTTTTTGTAAAAGCATTAGAATCTGCCGGTATTAAAGAGTTAGATGCAGAAGTTGAAGAATACATAGTCAAAGAAATTATTTCCCACAAAGACGAAGTTACAGGAAGTGAAATTATTTTAATGCCTTCTGATGAGTATCAAGTTACCACAATGGTAGACTTTGGAACTAAAATTTTAGGAACTCAAAACGCTACTTTGGAGCACATATCAGATTTTAAAGATGAAATAGCCGCCGCTA
>CAZAIL010000062.1:0-12038 GCA_964485155.1 uncultured Flavobacterium sp. | reverse complement strand
AAAAAGTACAAATCCAATTTATTATTTATAAACATGGCAAAGAAGAAAGAAGTTACTGTTGAAGAAAAGTTAAGAGCGCTCTATGACTTACAATTAATTGATTCTAGGATAGATGAAATTAGAAATGTAAGAGGTGAATTACCTTTGGAAGTTGAAGATTTACAAGATGAAGTGACTGGATTAAACACTAGAGTTTCTAATCTATCTGAAGATGTTTCAAATTTAGAAACAGATATCAATAATAAAAAGTTAGCAATTGAAGAATCTAAGACTTTAATGAAAAAGTACGAGGAACAACAAAAAAATGTTAGAAATAACAGAGAGTTCGATTCTTTATCTAAAGAAACTGAATTTCAAGAATTAGAAATTCAATTATCTGAAAAACGAATAAAAGAATTCCAAGTAAAGATCGAGCAAAAGAACGATGTTATTCTAACCACAAAAGAAAAACTAGACAAACAACAGCAACATTTAGATCATAAAAATGCTGAATTAGATACTATTTTAAAGGAAACTGAAAAAGAAGAAAAGATTTTACTAGATAAGTCTAAAGAATTTTCAGCTTCCATTGATAATCATTTATTAAGTGCCTACACAAGAATTAGAAATAAAGTTAAAAATGGTTTGGCAGTTGTATCTATAGAACGAGGAGCATCCGGAGGATCTTTCTTTACAATTCCACCACAAATTCAATTAGAAATTGCGAATCGAAAAAAAATAACAATTGATGAACATAGTGGTAGAATCTTAATTGACGCAGTCCTAGCAGCTGAAGAAAAAGAAAAAATAGATAATCTATTTGCATAACAACTAAATTATAAAAATAAAAAAAAATCGGACTTTTAAGTCCGATTTTTTTTTTTTACAGAAAACTTATTAGTAATCTATAGATCGTAAATATGATAATTTATTTTTCCAAATTACTAATCCATCTTTAAAATCATTTATACTTTTATGAACATTTTTCACTAAAGGATTATCGTCTGATGCATTAGAGAAAAAACTTAAATTATTTTCAAGTTGTTGTATTTCACGAACAGTTTCATCAATTTTCTTTCTAATAAATATTAGTTCTGAATCTAATTTCCTAATATCATTATTTGCTAAATATCCATTTATAATATTTTTAAATTTCAATAAAACAATTTCGTCTTTAGATATAGAAAGACTAGATAAAACAGTATCAATAATCTTATTAAACCTCACATCTACTGCTTTGGAACCTTTGGGAGTAGAACCAAACTGATTCCAATTATTTATGAGGTCAGAAACACTATCTTTTGTGCTGTAATCGTCAACTTTTAAACTTTCTAAAAACTCTGTTTTCCTGTCTAAAACTTCTTTCTGTTCTGTGCTTAAAGCATTTTTCTGATTGTGGTAGCGATCAAAATAGTGGTTACAAGATGCTTTAAATTTTTTCCATATATCGTCTGAAAACTTTCTCGGCACATGTCCAATCTTTTTCCAATCGGATTGAATTTTCTTAAAAGTATTTGTGCAATTCTCCCAATCTTCACTGTCTTTTATTGATTCTGCTAACTTAATAAGCTCAAGTTTAGCTTCAAGATTTTCTTGTTGAGTGTTTTTCTCTTGTTTATAAAATTTATTTTTTTCTTGATTGAATTGCTTTGTAGCATCTTTAAACTTTTGCCAAACAGATTCGCTTTTTGAATATGGTAACTTTCCTGCATCAAAATATTTTTTTCTTAAAGCTTCTATGTCTTTAATACTTTTTTGCCAATCATTATGAGTCTTGTTGTTAGAAGAATCATAGTTAACAATTTCTTCAACAATTACTAGCTTTTTATCTATAATTTTGCCGTACTGAGATTTCATATCTCTAAAATAATCATGTCTCTTATCATGAATTACTTTTGTAGCTGCACTGAATTTATCCCAAACATCATCTCTCATTTCTCTGGCTACAGGACCAATATCTTCTTTCCAAATTTTGTGTAATTCCTGTAATTCTTTAAAAGCTACATTAATATCTTGCTCTTCTGATAAAAGTTCTGCTTTTTGAATTAATTTTAATTTCTCTTCTAAATTATTCTTAAAGTCTAAATCTCTAAAATCATTACTTAGATGTAATAAATCATAGAAACGCTCTACATGGTGGTGAAAAATTTTCCATGTGTCATTATATTTTGTCTTAGGAACTGGTCCAATTGCTCTCCAAGTATTTTGTATATCTCTAAAAGACTTATACATTGTCTTGGTATCTGCATTTTCTATCAATGATTTCAAATCTTCAATAACCTGAACCCTTTTTTCAAGATTCTCTTTTAGTTGCTTTTCTAAATTTGAATAGTGTAAATCTCTTTCTTTTTTATAATCAGAAAGTAACTTATTGTATCTGGTTTTTATAGGACTTGAATATTGAAAGTCTATTGTATTACCTCCATCTGCTAAAAAAGCTGCTTTTTTTTCTGATAATAATGCTCCAAACTTTATATTAAACGCACTTTTAATTGCTTCAGATGAAGATTTAACATGCTGTACTTTTTGGGTGCTTATTAGCTTTTCTAAAGCATCAGTAAGTTCTTCTAGAGTTAGTTTATCATATGCAATAATTTCTACTTCTTTAGTAGGTTTTACTTGTTCCGAATTTTCTTGAACTGCATCTTTACTATCAACCGCTGCATTTTCTATATGAGTGTTTTCTGGACTATTTTCAACCTTAGGCAACTCTTCTAAAGAAATGGATTCAACTTCTACTAATACCTGAACAGCATCAGTAACTTCGTTAGTTTTTTCAATATCAACTATTTCTTCCACAATAAGAGCTTTAGCATCTTCAGAAGCTTTGTCTTTATCAATAACTTCAGAAACATCAGTAGCTGTTATTACTTCTTGACTATCTAGTTCTTTAATAGTCTTTTCTATAATAACTTCATTTTCATTTGTTGTTTCAGAAACCTCATCTTTGGATTTGGTTATCTTTACTGGTTTAATTTTATCATCTTTTGATTCTAACATATCTACAATGTTTAAGGTTCCTATAATATCGACTATAAAGATAACGATGTCTTACAAAACAACAAAAGATTATTATAATGATTCAAAAAACTATTTATTCCATATTCTCCAAGATTCTTCTGCCTGTAATTCTAGCATTTCAAATCCATTTTTAATTTCAGACCCTTGCTTTTTACCTTCAATTAAGAATGCCGTTTCTGCTGGATTATATATTAGGTCGTACAACAAATGTTTGTTTGTTAAAAATTGATAGGGTATCGAAGGCTTTTGATCAATATTTGGAAAAGTTCCTAAAGGAGAACTATTAATGATGATAGTATGTTCTTTTAATAATTTTTTAGAAATCTCAGAATATGATATTTCTCTTTTTGTTGTTGGGTTTCTAGAAACTTTATAGAACTCTATTTTTTGTTTTTCTAACACAAAAGCAACAGCTTTAGATGCACCACCTGTTCCTAAAATTAAAGCTTTTGTGTGATGTTTTTTTAAAAGAGGTAAAATAGATTTCTCAAAACCAACAACATCAGAATTATAGCCTATTAACTTTCCGTTGTTTGTGAGTTTAACTGTATTAACTGCACCAATTTCATTAGCCGTTACATCTACTTCATCTAGGTAGTTGAAAATAGATTGTTTGTAAGGAATTGTAATATTAAAGCCTTTGAGAGAAGTCTTAAATTCATGCACTATGTTAAGAAGGTCTTCAATTTTATCAATATCAAAATTCACATATTCATGATTAATTAATTGAAGGTTTCTGAATTTATCTGAAAAATAGCCTTTGGAAAAAGAGTACGAAATATTCTTCCCAACCAAACCAAAGAGTTCCTTATTTAATTTTTCTTTTCCTTCCATAATAATCTACTGATAATATTAAGCTAATCCCTAAAACAATATATAAAATAGCAAACCAGGTAGTAGAATCTGTAATATCTGGCATGAATCGTTGGTAATTTTTAATTACTTGATCTCCGTTTTGATCTATTAATATTTGTCCGTTTTCTAGTTTAAAAATCTTTTCTTTCCATGGCCAAACAATCCCTAAAGATCCTGTTATAAAACCAATAATTATGGCAGTGACTATTTGGTTCCATCGTTTTAAAACGTAGCCTATAACATGCGATAAAGAGACCAACCCAAAGGCTGAACCTACAGTAAATACTACAATTATTTTTAAGTAATGTATTTTAGATGGATCCCCTAAAAAATCAAAATTGAATATTAAAATATCTTTTATGACCCCAAATAAAACATTTATAGAATCTACCAATAGTAGTACATAATTTCCTAATAAAATTAGAATAAATGATCCCGAAAGACCAGGTAAGGTCATTCCAGAAACCCCAATTATTCCACAAATAAATACGAACCAGAGATTATCATTTTCTCCAGCTGGTGAAAGAAAACTTATGCCCATGCCTATAGCTGCACCAAAAACTAAAAAAATAAAGTTTTTAAAATTCCAATCACCGAAATCTTTACCTATGTAGTAAATAGATCCAATAATCATCCCAAAAAACCAACTCCAAACATAAAGTTCATAGTTTTTTAAAAAAAAATCTAAAATTAAAGAAAAACTAAAATAACTAAAAATACTTCCAGAAAACACTAGTAAAAGAAATTGTGAATTTATGTAGTTAAAAAAACTTCTAAATCTACCATTCAAGACGAGCTTGAGAGCTTTTAGATTTATTTTCTGAAATGAATAAATTAATTCTTCATAAAAACCCAGCACAAAAGATGCAGTACCTCCAGAAACACCTGGAACTTTATTTGCTGCACCCATAATTAATCCTTTAAAAAAAAGAGTTAATTTTTCTGTAAAGGTTATTTCTTTTTGCATCAGTCTTTTTTAACTGCTAATTTTTCTAATAATAAGATAAGTCCAAAACCAATTATTGCGAGTAAAATAGCCATCATTAATTGAGAATCTCCTTCGAATGAAAAAGGAGATACACTAGAGGTATTGAATGGAACCTCTATACCTTTTGAATTAGTTCTCCAGGAAATCGTTTTTTTCCATGGCCAAATTTTATTTAAAGAGCCAATTATAAAACCGGTTAAAGTCGCTAAAGTGTAATTTTTATAGGTAAAAAAAAACCATTTTAAAATTCTAGAGAAAGTTAATAAACCTACAATTGCACCAAACATAAAAACAATAATACTTATAAAATCTCTAGTATTAAGAGCGTTTAATACAGGTTTGTATGCACCTAAAAGAACCAAAATAAAAGAACCTGATATTCCTGGCAAAATCATAGCACAAATAGCAATCATACCTGCTAAAAACAAAAACCAAAGAGAAGAGTTTTCTGACACCATTGGGTTTAAAGTAGTTATATGGAACGCAAGGATACCTCCTAAAATTAAAAATAAAACACTTCCAATATTCCATTTTGAAATTTGTTTACCAATATAAATAATACTGGCTAGAACCAATCCGTAAAAAAAAGACCAAATTAATATGGGATGATTTTCTAATAAAGTTTCTATTAGTTTGGCAAGAGAAATTATACTTATAAAAATACCTATAAGAAGAGCTGCTAAAAAACTACCATTTACTTTTTTCCAAACAGATGTAAGCCCCTTATCTTTTAAAACTCTAATTAATCCAAAATTAAAACTACTAATAGAATCTAATAATTCTTCGTAAATTCCTGAAATAAAAGCAATGGTTCCTCCAGAAACACCGGGAACAACATCTGCAGCTCCCATAGCCATTCCTTTGAGTGAAATAATAATATAGTCTTTTAATGATCTTTTCATATTTGATTTATTTACTATGACGAATATAGTCGAAAATGAGAAATTATACTCATAAATAAAAAAAACCGAAATTATTTTTCGATTTTTTTTATTTTATGAATTTATGTGCCTTCAAAATTTATTCCAACGCTTTTCTATAGTTAATAAGTAATTTTTGAACTTTTAAATTTTCATAAACAACAGGGAAAAGATCTTCTAAGATCGTATGATGATCAAAATCTATTTTCATTCCGTTTTTAAGATGTGTGAAAGCAGAATTTTCTCTATTTAAAATAAAATACAAACCTGACAATCTGTACTCAATTTCAGCAAAATCTTTATGCATCTTTTGAGCTGAAATTAATACTTTTATAGCATCGTTAAAATCACCAATAAATAGTAATACATCAGACAATGCAAGGTGAATTTCTATGGAATAATCATTTAATTCCATACATTTTTCAAACCCTTTGATTCCTTCTTGAAAGGAATTTAATTTAATATTTATATCAGAATATTTTCTCCAAAAAGAAGCATTAGATTCATCTATTTTTAAAGCTTTAGATATATAATATAATGCTTTTTGATAGTCTTTTTGCTCATAATAAGCTTCTGTTAATAAAATCCAACCTTTATCTAAAAACGGATCCTCATGAACTGATTTTTTGTAAAAACGTATAGCGGCATCTAAATTTCCTAATTGATGATAACACTCTCCTATTCTAACATATGCAAAGGCAGTTGGATCATCTAATTCTAAGGTTAACATATAATTTTTTATGGCATCTTCAAACTCACCAAGTTGCTCGTATGTTTTTGCTTTTTCTAAATATCCACCAATAAATGATTCGTCAATTAAAACAGCATAATCGAAACAAGTTAGAGCCTCTTTAAATCTTTTTAATACAAAATATTGACGTCCTAATTGATGCCATGCTACTTCACTGTATGGATTACCGTCTAAATAAGTATTTAAAAAAATAACAGCTTTTTCATGGTTTTTCTCCATGTCAAAGCAATAAATCATGTTGTATAAAGATGAATAATCTTCAAAATCAATCTCTATACATTTGGCAAAACTTAATTGTGCATTTTCAAAATTATCTAAATACAAATATTCCATACCCATCATAGACCATATATCTACTTTATCTTCTGCATGAATTAAGGCAATTTTTAGATTTTCAATCGCTTTATTATGATTTCCACTTTTTGAAAATATTGTTGCTTTTTGAATATATACTTCATCATTATTAGGAGCTAACAATTCGATTTTTCTCAATTTCTGAGATGCTTTTTCTAATTTATTATCAAATATTAGTATTTCAACTTCTAGTAATTTAAGATCAACCGATGTTGGATGTTGTTCTAAACCAAGTTTTATGGCTTTTTTTGCAAGAGAATGTTTCCCTGAATCAAGATAGTGAACGATAATTTCTTCAAACTCTACCAAATCAAAAAAATAAATGCTATTTGTTTTTAGCATTGATTCAAACTTAGACAATGACATGTGCATTTAGGATTTGAATTACTTAATAAATTTACCATTCCTTATAGATTAATGTTTAAAATTCAACTTTTGTTTTCAACAATTTAATTAACAATTGAACAAAATTTGATTTAAAGCTATAAATTTTGTGCATCCCTTTTTTTATAGTAGTTTTACAAAACTTTAGTATTTAAACTAAATTGATGCGTTTCTCATGAGCAAAAAAGTTTTACTAAACTCAAAAGAAATTGAAATAATACTTCACCGATTGGCTTGTCAGCTGGTCGAAAACCATAATGATTTTTCAGATACAGTTCTTATTGGTCTTCAACCCAGAGGTAGTTTTTTAGCAAAAAGACTGGCAAGTATTTTAACTAATAATTACAACATAAAAAACATAAATTTAGGTCTTTTAGATATCACTTTTTATAGAGATGATTTTCGAAGAAGAGAGGAACCTTTAGAAGCCACAAATACCAACATAGACTTTTTAATTGAAAATAAAAATGTTGTCTTAATAGATGACGTTTTGTTCTCTGGACGAAGCGTAAGGGCTGCATTAACAGCAATACAATCATATGGTAGACCTAAAAATGTGGAATTACTGGTTTTAATAGACAGAAGGTTTAGCAGACATTTACCTATACAACCAAATTACAAAGGAAGGCAAGTCGATGCAATTAACCAGGAAAAAGTGATTGTACATTGGAAAGAATTACATTCCAAAGATGCAATTTACATAGATAACAAATAATTATGAAGCAGTTAAGTGTAGAACATTTATTGGGAATTAAATACCTAAACAAGAATGATATCGACCTTATTTTTGAAACTGCAAATCATTTTAAAGAAGTAATTAATAGGCCTATAAAAAAAGTACCTTCTTTAAGAGATATCACAATAGCTAATTTGTTTTTTGAAAACAGCACTAGAACAAAATTATCATTTGAATTAGCTGAGAAAAGACTCTCAGCTGATGTAATCAATTTCTCTGCAAATCAGTCTTCGCTGAATAAAGGAGAGACTTTAATAGATACTGTGAACAATATATTATCAATGAAAGTTGATATTGTTGTCATGAGACATCCCAATGTTGGTGCTGGAGTTTTTCTATCTAGACATGTTGATGCTAAAATTATTAATGCTGGTGATGGGACTCATGAACATCCTACACAGGCTTTATTAGATAGCTACTCCATAAAAGAAAAATTAGGAACTGTAAAAGGAAAAAAAATTGTGATTGTAGGAGATATTTTACACTCTAGAGTAGCCCTTTCAAATATTTTTGCTCTCAAACTACAAGGAGCTGAAGTAAAAGTTTGCGGTCCAACAACTTTAATTCCTAAATATATCTCAAGTTTGGGTGTTGAAGTAGAAACAAATATTAAAAAAGCACTAGAATGGTGTGATGTTGCGAACGTTCTTAGAGTGCAGCACGAAAGAATGGATATCAACTATTTCCCATCTACAAGAGAATACACACAGTTATTTGGAATTAATAATGAAATCTTAGACAATCTTGGAAAGAAGATTATCATTATGCACCCTGGACCTATTAACAGAGGTGTTGAAATTACAAGTGATGTAGCTGATTCTGATCAATCAATTA
Organism: uncultured Flavobacterium sp.; assembly: GCA_964485155.1. Lineage (GTDB taxonomy): Bacteria > Bacteroidota > Bacteroidia > Flavobacteriales > Flavobacteriaceae > Polaribacter. Next base: position 3,216 of record CAZAIL010000062.1, on the reverse strand, counting down.
TATTAAATCAAGTAGAAAATGGTGTTGCAGTAAGGATGGCCGTAATTTATTTACTAGCCCAACAAATAAAAAGATAATCATGAAGATTGTAGAGAATGATCAGTATACATTTATCTATGTAGAGGAATCTTCTTTTAGTAAACTTATGATACAGTTATCCAAAATAAATTCTAATCACCTACTGCTAGAACTCTCTGAAAATATAATAATTGTCGAAGAAAAAATTACATTTTTTTTAAAAGTCGCTCAAAATTTAAAATCAAAAGACAAATCGTTTGTAGTTATAAAAAAAGGGGGGGATATTGATGATTTTCCTGAAATTTTAAACATCACTCCAACACTTCAAGAAGCTAAAGATATTCTGGAGATGGAAGTCATCGAGAGGGATTTAGGTTTTTAGAGACCAAAAGTAAAATAACAAATAAAACCATTGACTTTTAAAAAATTTATAAGATCATGAGTATAGAATTAACCATCCTTGGCTGTCATTCTGCTACACCAAGAGTTAATGCACATCCAACTGCACAATATTTAGAAATAAATTCTCGACATTTCTTAATTGATTGTGGTGAAGGGACTCAGCGTCAAATGAGAAAATACAAGGTTGGTTTTTCTAAAATTAATCATATTTTCATTTCTCATTTACATGGAGATCATTTCTTTGGTTTAATAGGACTCATCTCTACCTTAGGCATCTTAAACAGGGAAAAAGAGTTGCATCTTTTTGGACCTAAAGGAATTAAAGAAGTTATTAATTTACAATTGAAGTATTCTAAATCTTATGTGAAATATGATTTGATTTTTCATGAACTCAACTCTAAAAAAAGTGAGCTAATTTTTGAGGATGAAAAAGTTGAAGTATTAACAATCCCGTTACATCATAGAGTCTACACAAATGGTTTTCTTTTCAAAGAAAAAGAAAATTCGAGAAAATTAAACATGTCTGAAATAATAAAATTTCAGGAAATTGAAGTTTGTGATTATAATAATTTAAAAGCAGGAAGAGACTTTACACTTACTTCAGGAGAAACTATCCAAAATTCATTACTTACACAAGATCCAAAAAAACCAATGAGTTATGCCTATTGCAGTGATACTTCATACAAATCAGATATTGTAGAAATTATTAAGAAATCTGATTTATTATATCATGAATCTACTTTTTTATCTGACAAAGAAGATTTAGCAACAAAAACAAGACATTCAACTGCAAAACAGGCTGCATTAATAGCCAAAAAAGCTGATGTTAAAAAATTAATATTAGGGCACTATTCTAGCCGATATAAAGACATCACATTATTTAAAAAAGAAGCTGAAGAGGTTTTCAGTAACGTAATTCTGGCTGAAACAGGTAAGACTGTCTCTATGTAATTGTATTTTACAAACTCTTTTTTTGAGAGTTTTTTTTACTCTTTCTTTATAACAACTAAGCTGTCTTTTACAAGTAATAGTGTTTCTTTTTCAATTTCTACATTATTACTTTCAACTAAAATAATCTTTTTAATGACCGGGCTATCAACCACATTCTCAATAAAAAAAAAGGTGTAAAAAATATAAATAATTAATGTGACTCCAGTAACTCTTAAAAGTCTATTTCTCATAGCTGCAAGATATTAATATTGATTGATTGATAACAAAACTAAGGTGCAAGCAATTTCAGTTTTTATACCGTTCTGTTCTAATATATTTTGAAACTTTATATTCTCTGTTCCAGGATTAAAAATTACTCTGTTAGGCTTTAAATGAACTATATAGGTGTAAAAAATTACCTGATTTTCTGGACTTAAATATAAAGTAACAGTATCAATGCTTTTAAATATTTTCTTTTCGGTACTAACAATTACGCTAGAAATCACACCCTCTTTAAAGCCGATCGCTTTAACTGGATGCTTGCTTTCTAATAGTTTATGAATTACAATATTTGAATATCTAGCTTCGTTTAACGAGGCACCAAGAACTAATGTTGTTTTTCCCATCTAAAAAAATTACCATCGAATCACTACACTTCCCCAAGTAAACCCACTACCAAAAGCTGCTAAAACTACCAAATCACCATCATTAATTTTACCTTTCTCCCATGCCTCTGTTAATGCAATAATTACGGAAGCTGCTGTGGTATTACCATAGTTCATAATATTGTTATATACTTGATCATCATTCAATTGAAATTTACGCTGAATAAATTGTGCTATTCTCAAATTTGCTTGATGGGGAATTAACATGTTTATATCTTCTTTTTGCAAACCATTTGCTTCTAAACCTTCAACAATTGCCTCAGAAAACCTTATAACAGCATGTTTAAAGACAAACTGTCCGTTCATATATGGATAATAAGATTCATCATCTGGATTGTTTTCTGCAATAATTTCAGGAACCCAACGACCTGTTGACGGACCTTCTAAAGCCAATTCTTTGGCGTGTTTACCTTCGGAATGAAGATGAGATGATAAAATTCCTTTTCCCTCTTCTTCACTTCTAGATAAAATTGCTGCTCCTGCACCATCACCAAAAATAACAGTCACATTTCTACCTCTTGTAGATCGCTCTAAACCACCCGAGTGATTTTCAGCACCAATTACTAAAATATTTTTATACATTCCTGTTTTAATAAACTGGTCTGCCACTGATAATGAATAAATAAACCCAGAACATTGATTTCTTACATCTAATGCTCCTATAGTTGGCATATCTAACATGTCTTGAACTCTAACTCCTCCTCCCGGAAAATACATATCAGGGCTCAAAGTTGCAAATACAATAAAATCGATATCGTCTTTTGATAAGCCAGCTCTTTCGATGGCTATTTTAGAAGCTTTTACAGCCATTGTAGACGTTGTTTCTCCAGTCGTCGGATCTATCCACCTCCGTTCCTTAATGCCAGTTCTTTCCTGAATCCATTCATCACTTGTTTCCATCCATTGTTTCAAATCATCATTTGTCACAACATTCTCAGGCACAAAGTATCCTAATCCGGTAATTTTAGAATTGTACATATAATAAATATAATTTTTTGTTTGTAGTCAGTTATAAAGATAGCAAAAATACCCTTTTAAAAGAATATAGCTTTTATTAGATTTTTATACTCTGTCATCTTGTCACATTAATATCTTTGGTATTTTTTTTGACAAGTAAGTTAATGAAATCAAACAATTAAAATATACAATTATGAGTAAAGGAAATATTAATGTATCGGTAGAAAACATCTTTCCATTAATT
>CAZAIL010000061.1:10992-12465 GCA_964485155.1 uncultured Flavobacterium sp. | reverse complement strand
ATCATTCACACGATCACCATATTAAAGACAAACCAAGAAAAACAAGAAAGTTCGTAGTTAGATGTGTGAAAGAATGAGTTTAGACAGAGAGGGTTGGTTGGGTTAAAAAATAAATGGAATTACAAATATGTAATACAAAATAAGTAAGCCTATAGCTAAGAGATTTAGAAGCACTCCAGCACGAACCATTTCACTCACTTTTACATAGCCACTGGCAAATACAATGGCATTTGGTGGGGTGGCCATAGGCAACATAAAGGCACAACTACTCGCCATGGTTACAGGAATTAATACATTTAAAATAGGAATATTCAATCCAATAGCAATCCCAGCAACCACTGGAGCTAACACGGCTACCAAGGCAACATTACTCATAAGCTCTGTCATAAACAACATTAAAACAATGAGTAAACTCACCACAATTAGTGGACTAAAGCCACCGTTTTGAATGCTTTCGGTAATCATAGCTACCAATCCACTTGAAGCCATTCCTTTTGCCAAGGCTAAACCTCCACCAAAAAGAATTAAAATACCCCAAGCCAATTTACTAGTATCATTCCAATGCAATATAAAGTCCCCTTTTTTGAAATTCATTGGAATCGCAAACATCGAGATAGCTCCAACTAAACTAATAATGGTATCTGATAATTTTAAGCCAGGAAAAACTTGATTGATCAATGTTCTGGTGATCCAAAGGAAAACAGTAATAGCAAAAATTGTGAGTACTCTTTTTTCTTGTTTTGATATTTTTCCCAATTTCATTAATTCATCTGTGATCACATTTGATGAGGTTGTAAATTTAATATCATTGCATGGAAACATTATTTTAACCAATACCAAATAACACAAACTTACCATAATGATGGAAAAGGGCAATCCAATAGTCATCCATTTTAAAAAAGATATTTCTATGTTATATTCGTTTTCTAACAAACCAATTAATACTGAATTTGGAGGAGTTCCAATCACCGTAGCAATACCACCTGCATTCGCTGAGAATGCTATTCCTAACATGATACTCAATGCAAAATTCTTGTCTCCTTTGGTAAATCCGTCTTCATCATCTATGAGCAATTTAATCACAGAAATAGCAATAGGCAACATTACTACAGTACTTGCGGTGTTGCTAATCCACATGCTCATAAAAGCTGTAGCAATCATAAACCCTAAAATGACTTTGTTGGGTGTGGTTCCAGTCATCTTTATAATGGTTAGGGCAATTCTTTTATGCAAGTTAACTTTCTCTAAGGCCAATGCCAGGATAAAGCCTCCAAAAAATAAAAAGATAATAGGACTTCCATAATTAGCGCCTACATCTGCTGCTGGCATTACTTTTAGCAATGGGAATAGAATAAGTGGCAACAAAGCTGTAACAGCAATATGAACTGCTTCGGTAATCCACCAAAGAACCATCCAAATAGCAACAGCAATCACAGCATCGCCAGTTTCAGAAACCAAATGAAAAGGCAGGTT
>CAZAIL010000061.1:0-10892 GCA_964485155.1 uncultured Flavobacterium sp. | reverse complement strand
TCTTTTCCGTTAATGGTGTATTTATCTACTTGAGGTTTAATTTCAACTTTGGTATCGCCATAATTATCATTTAACCAAGCCATGTCTAGCTCATTGTCAAAATGACCAATATTACACACGATTGTTTTATCTTTTAATGATGAAAAGTGAGTTCCAGTAACAATGTCTTTGTTTCCTGTAGTAGTAATAATAATATCTGCATTACTCATAACAGTTTCTAAACGCTTCACCTCAAACCCGTCCATCGCAGCTTGCAATGCGCAAATAGGATCTACTTCTGTAACTGTTACGATAGAGCCTGCTCCTTTAAAAGAGGCTGCAGTTCCTTTTCCAACATCTCCATATCCACAAACAACCACTCTTTTTCCAGCTAACATAATATCAGTAGCTCTTCGAATTGCATCTACTGCAGATTCTTTACAACCGTATTTGTTATCAAATTTAGACTTGGTAACGGAGTCATTAATATTAATAGCTGGCATAGGTAACGTACCTGCTTTCATTCTATCATATAATCTATGAACTCCAGTGGTAGTTTCTTCAGACAAACCATTAATACCGGCGACTAATTCTGGATAGTGATCTAACACCATATTGGTTAAATCTCCTCCATCATCTAAAATCATATTCAAAGGTTTTTTATCTTCTCCAAAAAATAAAGTCTGCTCTATACACCATTCAAACTCTTCTTCATTCATTCCTTTCCAAGCATATACCTCAATTCCTGCATCGGCAATCGCAGCCGCAGCTTGATCTTGTGTTGAAAAAATATTACAAGAACTCCAAGTAACTTCTGCTCCTAAAGCTATTAATGTTTCAATTAAAACAGCAGTTTGAATAGTCATGTGCAAGCATCCAGCAATTCTTGCCCCTTGTAAAGGTTGTTCGTCTTTATACTCTTCTCTTAAAGACATTAAACCTGGCATTTCTGCTTCTGCTAATTCTATTTCTTTTCTTCCCCATGAAGCTAAAGAAATATCTTTAACTTTGTAAGGTACATATGTAGCTATTTTGTTACTCATATTAATATTTTTTATGAATTTTTTGTGAACACAAAGTTACATAATATCTTTTAAAAAATGCCACTTTACAAGACCATCACTGTTAATGATTTTACAAAGGTTCTGATCTGGAAGATTCAAGAGTCTTTGGAGGATTTAACTCTTGATATAGAACTCACAGAAAATAGTCAAAGCCGTTTAGCATCTATGAAATCTGTGTTGCACCAAAAGGGTTTTTTGAGTATTCGTCATCTACTAAAACAAGCTAATTATGTGGATACTGATGTATACTATGATGAATTTGGCAAGCCCCACTTAAAAAATGGTAACTTTATTTCAATTACACACTCATTTACTTTCACTGCGATTATTATTTCAAAAAAAGATATTGTTGGAATTGATATTGAAAAGCAGCGAGATAAAATTGTAAAGATTGCTCATAAATTCACCCCTTTTGAAGAGTATAAAACCATTGCAAATCATGATGCGCTAGTAAGTAAGTTAACCATTGTATGGGGTGCTAAAGAATCTTTATACAAAATTTATGGAAAGAAAAAATTACTTTTTTTACATCATATTTATATTGAAGAATTTGCTTTTTCAGATAAAAAAACAACCGGTATCATCAAATATGAAGGACATGTTTCTAAACACAAAATTTACTTTTTTGAGCTCGAAGGATTTACCTGTGTGTACGCATTTTAAGTTTCAATAGTAGGTAAGTTTAAAAGTAATAAATCTGTCTAAATTTCTGATGAAAAGACAAGTTTTCGCCAAGAACTTCTTATTTTCGCTTTTGTGAATATTTACCTATGCTCATTATAAAGAATAGTACTTTAATACTATCATTGAATATGATAGTATTAAAAACGTTGATTAATTATATATTGTTTGAATAGCTTAAATATATTTGTAGTGATAGAAGCTACTTTTAAAAAAACCGAATATTCCTCAATAAAACAAATAGCTTGCTAATGTTGATATCAGTCGAATTAACTTTAATGCCTCTTCAAAATGATTTTGAAGAACACATTATTAGCTTTATCAAAAAACTAAGAAGTTCTAAATTTACCTTATTAGAGAATCCTTTAAGTACTCAAATATATGGTGTCTATGACGAGTTAATGCCTTACTTGACTAAAGAAATAAAGGCATCTTTTGAATGTCAAGAACATGTTCTCATAAATCTAAAAATAGTTAAATCTGATCGTAGCAATTATGACCCACATTTTTGATTTCTTTTTTGGACAGTATACTGACTATTCATCGATAGATATATTACTAGAAATTACTGCCGTTATTTTTGGATTTATGTCTGTTTGGTATTCCAAACAAAATAAAATTTGGGTGTTTCCTACTGGAATGATTAGCACATCAATTTTTGTGTATTTATTACTAAAATGGGAATTACTCGGAGATATGATGATTAATGGGTATTATTTTATAATGAGTATCTATGGATGGTATATCTGGACCAAAAAAGTAAACGATACAGAAATGACACCAATAACGGTTACTAGCCTGCAAGAGAAAAAAATTGGAATAGTTATCTTTACATCAACCCTAGTTTTTGTGTATGTTGTTTATACGATATTTGATAAATGGACAGGTTGGGTTGCATATATAGACACCATTACCACAGCAATTTTCTTTGTTGGGATGTGGTTGATGGCAAAGAGAAAAATAGAAAATTGGATTTTTTGGATTATTGGAGATATTATTTCTATTCCATTATATTTTTATAAAGGATTTACATTCACTAGTCTTCAATATTTAGGATTTACATTTATAGCAATATTTGGATATTTCGCATGGAAAAAGAGCTTAGACAAGAAAATATTAATCTCGTAAAAATAGTATTGTTTGGGCCAGAAAGCACTGGTAAGACAACACTGTCAATTCAATTAGCCAAGCATTACAATACTGTTTGGGTTCAAGAATACGCCAGACCCTACTTACAAAAAGTATGGAATCAAGAACGAAGAACTTGCCAGCAAAAAGATATTTTACCAATTGCTTTTGGACAAATAGCTTTAGAAAATAGGCTTTCAAAAAGAGCTGACAAAGTCTTAATTTGTGATACAGATTTACTAGAAACAAAAGTATATTCTTCTACATATTATGGAGGATTTGTAGATCCAATACTTGAAAAAGCTGCCACAGAAAACACCTATGATTTATACCTACTTACTTACATAGATACTCCTTGGGAGGCAGATGATTTAAGAGACAGGCCTGAACAGCGTTTAGAAATGTTTGAAGCTTTTCAAAAAGCATTAGACCAACATCACAGACCTTATCTTTTATTAAAGGGCGATAAAGAAAGAAGATTAAAAAAAGCAGTTGAAGCCATTGATGCCATACTCTACAATGAAAAAGATTTGTATTCGTATTCTGATTCTTTAAAAAATGAATAAAGAAATCATCTTAAAAGAACTCCAATTTAAAGCAGTACGAAGTTCAGGTGCTGGAGGACAGCATGTAAATAAAGTTTCTTCTAAAGTTGAGTTGTATTTTAATATTTCAACAACACTCTCACTTTCGAATCAAGAAAAACACTTGCTTCTTAAAAACCTTTCAACACGAATTACGAACAAAGGGGTCTTAAAAATATCCTCTAGTGAAAGTCGAAGTCAGCATACCAACAAGGAAAAAGTAGTAAAACGATTTTTTAAGATTATTGAAAAAGGATTTATTATACCAAAAAAAAGGAAACCTACAAAAATGAGTAGGGCTCAAAAAATAAAACGTTTGGACAATAAAAATAAGCATGCCATTAAAAAAATTCTTCGAAAAAAACCTGCTTTAGATTCTTAAATAAAAGGGAGAGGGGACAATAAATAGTTACTCCATCCATAAAGTAAACAAAGAAAAAGGAGCGTACTAGAATTCATTTTTAAAAATTTATTGACATTGCAAAAGTTCTTGATATTGAGATTTCGTAGATATTAAATGGACCTTATTATGTCTGTGTTTTTTCTTGACACTACAAAAAAACATATCAGAATACTTTAATATTTATACAAAACTGCTAGAAACTTTTAAATAAATATTACTTTTTTGTCTTGTATTTAAAAAATCCATTTTACATTTGTATAGTTCTCATAAAGGGGTGCTAAAGCTGAGCAAATTAATAAAGTTCAGAATAAGCTGAGATCATACCCATTGAACCTAGAACAGGTAATGCTGTTTAGGAAAGCGAGTGTTAAAGAAAATTTTTTATATTTTTTAACGAGTGCAGAAGCAGTTGCTTCAAAACTAATTATTCAATCATAACACAAGAATAATTACCTCTTTTTATTCGTTTTAAAATGTATTTAAAATGAAAAAAATTACCTTTTTTTTATTCTTGTTTGTAAGTGTACTTACAAACGCACAGAAATTTACGGTTTCAGGAAAAATCGTTAACAAAAACCAAGAAGCTTTAACTGGAGCTACTATTCTAGTTAAAGAAACAAACCAAGGAACTTCATCAGACTCAAACGGAGCTTTTAAATTGAACCTAGAGAATGGAATCTATTCCGTCCGCATCTCTTATGTAGGATTTAAAACCGTTGAAAAAAACATTCGTTTAAATGAAGATAAGGTGCTTACCATCGTTCTTTCTGCAGATGAAAATGTGTTAGATGAAGTTTTGGTCTCTGCCGTTAGAGCTACTGAAGACATTCCGGTTACCTATTCTAATTTAGGTAAAAAAGAGCTAGCAAAGCGTAATTTAGGGCAAGATATTCCTATGCTGCTAAACTATTTGCCGTCTGTTATTTCATCATCAGATGCGGGAGCTGGTGTAGGTTATACCTATTTAAACGTGAGAGGCTCTAATAGCGAGCGTATTAATGTAACTATTAACGGTATTCCGTTTAACGATGCCGAAAGTCATGGCTCTTTTTGGGTAAATTTAGGAGACTTTGCTTCTTCTGTAGAAAACCTACAATTACAACGTGGTGTTGGAACATCTACCAACGGTTCTGGTGCTTTTGGCGCTAGTTTAAACATCTTAACAGATGCTGTTTCGGAAAAAGCTGGGGGTGAAATATCTAACTCTTTTGGTTCTTTTGGAACTAGAAAGCACACTGTAAAATTTACAACCGGTAAAATTAATGAGCATCTTGAAGTTTCAGGAAGGTTTTCTAACATCCATTCTGATGGCTATGTAGATAGAGCTTTTACCGACTTGAAATCATATTTCTTACAAGCTACTTATTCAGACAAAAGCACGCTTATAAAGGCTGTCTCATTTGGTGGAGCCGAAAGAACCTACCAAGCTTGGTTTGGATTAGACCCGCAACAGCTAGAAGAAGATAGAAGACAAAACCCTTATACGTATGAGAACGAAGTTGATGATTATAAGCAAAATCATTATCAGTTGCATTGGAATGAAAAATTAAACAACCATTGGTCTACCAACCTGGGTTTAAATTATACCAAGGGTGCTGGTTTCTTTGAGCAATTTAAAGCGGAGGAAAATGCTGCAGATTTTAATAATTTAATTGAAGACGGAAGTGATGTTATTGTGAGACGCTGGCTAGACAATGACTTTTATGTTCTTAATTTTAATGCCAATTACAAGACTGAAAAATTAAACATAATCTCTGGAGTCTCCTACAGCAATTATACTGGAGATCATTTTGGTGAGGTAATATGGGGAAGTAACCTAAGCAATGGAACATCTATTGAAGATCGTTATTATTTTAGTGATGCTAAAAAAACAGATGTTAGTGTTTTTTCAAAAACCATCTATAAAATTAATGAAAAAGTATCTGCATATTTAGATCTACAAGGTCGTTTTGTGAGCTATCAAACCAAAGGGCTTACCTCAGACAGAAACCCAATAGATGTAGATGCAAATTTCAACTTCTTTAATCCAAAAGCTGGTTTTATGTATAAGATTGCAAATGAAAATAGCTTGTATCTTTCATATGCTAGAGCTAATAGAGAAGCCAATAGAAATGATTTTGAAAATGGCATTTCATCTCCAGAAGTATTGGATGATATTGAATTTGGATGGCGTTATAAGAGCGATCGAATTCATTTAAACACCAACATATATTATATGAATTATAAAAATCAATTGGTCTTAACTGGCGCGATAGATGATGTTGGTGCACCCATAAGAACAACGAGTGGAAAAAGTTACCGTTTGGGCCTAGAAATTGACGCTAATCTTATAGTAAGTGACCAATTTTCTATAAAATCTAATGCAGCTTTTAGCACTAATAAAAATCAAGATTTCACAGCACCTATTAATGGAAATTTAGAAAATTTAGGAAATACTTCCTTATCATTTTCGCCCAATATAATCGTTGGGAATATGCTTATATATCAGCCTACAGATAACTTCCAAATTTCCTTCTTATCAAAATTTGTAGGAGATCAGTATATGAGTAATTTAAATAGTAATGTGACAGACTTAGATGTCTTGAAAAGCTATTTCACAAGCGATTTAAATTTTGTATATGAAATAGAAACAAAAAATATTTTTGATGCAATCGTGATTTCTGGTTTGATTAATAATATTTTCAATACGGAATATGTAGATAGAGGATATTATTATACCTATGATTACCCAGATGGAAATGGTAATACAATTACTGGAGATGGAGCAGGTTACTACCCGCAAGCTACTGCTAACTTTTTAGTTGGTGTTACCTTAAAGTTCTAGCAAAAAATTAGCGCTAAAAAAGCCGAGGTCATTGCCTCGGTTTTTTTAGTTATTTTCTTTCCAACTTCTATAGCCTCCAGTGAGGTCATAAACAGTATCAAAACCTTTTGCCATCAATTTAGTTGCTGCCTTGTTACTTCTTCCTCCAGCAGCACAATAGATATATAAGGGTTTGTTTTTATTGAAGGTTGTGCTAACTTTTGTCACAAAATCTGTGTCAAAAAAATTGATTAAAATAGCACCTTCTATAAATCCTTGCTGTTGTTCTTCTGGAGTTCTTACATCTAATAATTGTACTTCTTTTGTTGAAATTTTAGCAAATTCTTCTTGAGAAATCAATTGAGGTTTTTTAGTTTCTTGGGCACAAGAACTAAACGAACATATCAACACAAGAATTAAAAATAGCTTCTTCATCTATTATTTTGAGTTGGAACAAGCAGTTGCCTGTGTTCTTTTTATTCCTGTTTCCTTAATAGCTCCATAACCTCCTGCTACATCAATTACTTTAGAAAAACCTCTAGCTTTTAAAATAGATGCCGCTATTACGGAACGATATCCTCCAGCACAATGTAAATAAAAATCTTTATTGCTTGGAAATTCTGTTAAATGATTATTTAAAAAATCTAAAGGGGTACTCGTTACATTTTCAATATGCTCAGCGGCATACTCTCCTGGTTTTCGCACATCAAAAACAATGGCATCTTTATGTATTTTTTTTTCTAATACTTCTGCAGAAACAGATTGTAGGGTATCTACTTCTTTACCGGCTGCTGCCCATGCATTAAAACCTCCTGTTAAATATCCTAAAACATTGTCAAAGCCAACACGAGACAATCGTGTAATAGTTTCTTTCTGCATTTCATCTGGAACCACTAGTAATATAGATTGATGGATGTCTTTAACTAAAGCTCCTACCCAAGGGGCAAATGTTCCTCCTAATCCAATAAATATGGATTGAGGTATAAATCCTTTTATAAATTCAAACTGGTGACGGACGTCTATAATTAAGGCATCAGTCTCATTGGCAACCAATTCAAAATCTTTAGGAGATAATGCTCTTGTTCCTCTTTTTATCACCTCATCAATAGATTTGTAGCCTTCTTTATTCAAAGCTACATTTAATGGAAAATAAGCTGGTGGTGGTAACAAACCATCCGTTACTTCTTTTACGAATTCTTCTTTTGTCATGTCTATTCTTAAAGCATAATTATGCTGCTTTTGATCTCCAAGCGTACCAACAGTTTCTTTGCTTAAATTTTTACCACAGGCAGATCCTGCTCCATGAGCCGGATATACAATAATATCGTTGGCTAAAGGCATAATTTTATTCCGCAAGCTATCATATAGAGTCGATGCCAAATCTTCTTGAGTCATGCTACTTTTTTGAGCCAAATCGGGCCTTCCTACGTCACCCAAAAACAAGGTATCTCCTGTAAAAATAGCAGTATCTTTTCCATGTTTATCTTTTAGTAAATAAGTAGTGCTTTCCATGGTATGACCAGGTGTGTGTAGTGCAGTAATCGTAATCTCACCCAATTGAAAAACTTCTCCATCTGTTGCAGTATAAGAATCAAACTTGGTTTGGGCATTAGGGCCAAAAACAATTCTACCTCCTGTTTTTTCTGCAAGTGTTAGATGCCCACTCACAAAATCTGCATGAAAATGTGTTTCAAATATATAACGAATATTTGCCTTATTTTTTGTTGCTCTATCTAAATAATCTTCTACTTCACGAAGAGGGTCTATGATCGCAACTTCTCCATTACTTTCTATATAATAAGCCCCTTGAGCTAAACAACCAGTATAAATTTGTTCTATAATCATAATTCTTATTTTCTATTAATCATAAGATTGATGTATATAATTTGCATATTTATTTTGATACTCTTTTTTACCAGTTTTATAATAATTAACAGCACCGTTTACTCTCATGTAAAAGTGATCTAATGTAATAATATCTAGTATTTTACCTCTAAATAGATGATCTCTAACAGGCCCTTTAACTCCCGCAAAATAAAATAAGATCCCTTTTTTACGATAAAATCTAATTCTCTCTTTTAACATTTCCACACCCGTACTGTCTACTCTGTTAATGCTTTCTGCATCTAAAACAATTAATTTTAAATGAGCTCCTTTTGCTTCTACCATGAGTTCTAAAGTCTCAATAAAATAGCTAGAGTTTGCATAAAATAATTGAGCATCAAATCTAAAAACAAGTATTTCATCATTAACAATAACCTCAGTAAAACGCTCTCTATTTCTATAAAAATCTGAGTCTGGTACTTTTCCTAACTCAGCTACATAGGGTCTAGAAGTTCTAAAAATTAAAATAATTAATGACAGGCCTACTCCAATCATAATTCCATATTCTATTCCAAATAGCAGTGTTGAAAAGAATGTTGCAATGAGTGACCAAAAATCTAAGTTATTTGCTTTCCATAAAAAAATTGCTTCTTTAATATTCACCAATCCAAAAACGGCCACAATAATAATAGCTGCTAGTACTGTTTTTGGTAAATGATAAAATAAAGGTGTTAAAAATAACAGGGTTATTAGAACCATAAACACAGAAACTAAAGAAGCCATTCCTGTGGTTGCTCCAGATTCTTGATTAATGGCAGATCTAGAAAAACTTGATGTAGACGGGTATGCTTTAAACCAAGATCCAATCATATTACTTAGACCTAGAGCCATTAGTTCTTGATTTGGCCTTATTTTATATTCGTCTTGTTTTGCTTCTAATGACTTTCCTATAGAGATAGTTTCTAAATACCCTACCATTACCAAGGTTAAGGCAATGGGTAATAATTCTTTCATTTGACTGATGTCTAACTCTGGAAATGAAAAAGAAGGCAAGCCAGATGGAATGTCTTTTACAATGGCTACGTCTACAAAATCGTTACCAAAATACCGTATTGTTAGTATTCCAACAACAACAACAATCAATGCGTTTGGAATTTTTTTGTTTATTTTTCTTAAGATAATAATAACCGCTACAGAAATTAATCCAATAGTTGTGGTATGAGAATTAAAGTCGATAATATTGGACCAAATATCTTCTAATACATATTGAATTTGATCGCTTTGTATGAAATCTACTCCAAATAAATTCCTAAATTGATTAATTCCAATGGTGAGTGCTACCGCAGATGTAAATCCAGAAATTACTGGTTTTGATAGAAAATTCACCACAAAACCAAGTCTAAAAACTCCTAATAAAAACTGAATACCTCCCACCATAAATGCCAACAGAATGGCAATGGCAATATAACTATCTGAACCTGCCAAAGCGAGGGTTGAAACTCCCGTAGCTACAATTAATGAATCCATGGCTACAGGACCTATAGCTACCTGTCTGGAAGAACCGAAAACTACATATACAAGTTGTGGTACTAAAGCACAGTACAAGCCGTAAATTGGGGGCAATCCGGCAATTAAAGCATAGGCTATTCCTTGCGGAATTAGAATAATAGCCACAGTAATACCTGCTATAAAATCTCCCTTAAATCTGGATCTAGTATAGTTTGGTAACCATTCTAATATTGGTATGAGCCTTTGTAGATTTTTCATGTATTTACATCAAGAAAATATTTTCTATGCTGTTTAGAATTAAAACAATTCTCCTTGGTTTTTACCTTTTATTCTTTTTAAATGTGTGTATGCTAATTCTGTTACTTCTCTTCCTCTTGGAGTTCTCATAATAAAACCTTCTTGAATTAAGAAAGGTTCATATACCTCTTCTATAGTTTCTCCATTTTCCCCAACTGCTGTAGCTAAAGTACTTATTCCAACTGGGCCACCTTTAAACTTATCTATGATGGTTGTTAAAATTTTATTATCCATTTCATCCAAACCATATGCATCTACATTTAACGCTTTTAAAGCGTATTTAGCAATTGTAATAGTAATGCTTCCATTTCCTTTTATTTGAGCAAAATCTCGCACTCTTCGAAGCAATGCATTGGCTATTCTTGGAGTTCCTCTACTTCTTCCTGCAATCTCTATGGCTGATTCCATAGAAATAGGAACTTTTAAAATTTCTGCACTTCGCTGAACAATCGTTGTTAGTAGTTCTTTCTTGTAGTAATTTAGTCTACTGCTAATACCAAAACGAGCTCGCATTGGAGCAGTTAGCAATCCAGATCGAGTGGTGGCTCCTATTAATGTAAAAGGTTCTAAGTTTATTTGAACCGTTCTTGCGTTCGGTCCAGATTCAATCATAATATCTA
>CAZAIL010000060.1:10897-12471 GCA_964485155.1 uncultured Flavobacterium sp. | reverse complement strand
ATTACCTATTCTATGCCAACTATTGGCGGAGATTTTTTAGACAGCACTTCAAAAGAAATTCAAGCAAAAGACGGTGAGTCGCTTAAAGGTGGCTATATCTCGTTACAAAGTGAAAGCCACCCAATAGAGTTTAAGAATATTCAGATTTTAGAACTCTAAAAATTAATTATATAAATTATTCTACAATTAATTTTCCTTTCATCATGGCATAATGTCCTGGGAAACTACAAATATAAGTATAGGTTCCTGCTTCCGGTGCTACAAACTCAATAACGGTAGTTTCTCCACCTCCAATCATTTTTGTATGTGCAATAACTTCTGTAGTTCCTTCAGGGATATAGTCATTGTTTTTTGAAGCAGCTGCCTTCACCGCAAATGCAGAGGGTTTTACTCCATTTTTTAAGAAAACCACATTATGTCCCATAATTCTTTTATCTAGTTTTCCTGTATGAGTTAGAGTTACTCTTACTTTCTGACCTGAGCTCACATTAATTTTTCTAACATCAAACCTCATTCCATCATTTGAAGTAATCGCAACATTAGCAACACCTTTTGCATCGACAACAACATTTGTTTTGTCTTCGGTTTTATTTTTCTTTTTAGTGATTTCTAATTTAGTTTCCTTTTCAGTATTCTGCAAAGGATTTAGCTTTTGATCTTTACCACAACTTACTAAAAATAATAACCCTAATGCTACTATTATTTTGTTTATCATTTATTTATATTTATAAGCTATAAAAATACTAAATTCTGTACTTAGAGTCAAAAAAAAGTAACTGTAAAAAACAAATTTTAATTCCTTTTATTAATTGCATCTTACAATTGTTAAAAAATTAGTACTTTTAGGGAAACCAAAACCTTATCAAAATGAAAAAAATATTATTCTTATTGTCTCTTACTTTATGTTTTGTAAGTTGCTTAGACTCAAATCCCTCATATCCTGAAAACTTAACTACAGCAAAAAAACTCTTCGCTCTTCACGGTGAAGAAAATCTTGAAGAACAACTTAACCTTATTAGTAAAGAGTTTCAGGGGGAATCCCCTTTTTATAATTCTGAAATGATGGGTTATGATGAATTTTCTAAAATGCTAAAAGGGTATCATGATGCCTTTGATAATATAAAATATACTGCTAGAACATGGCTCCCTGGAACTGATTCTCTTGGAGTTTTTGATGGTAGTGTGAGAACCTATGGTGAATGGACTGGAATGCAAGTTCAAACCGGTAAACAATTAAACTTAAAAGGGTATTGGTATTTTGATTTTGATGATAATGGGTTGCTTAAGGCGCAAGGAGACTTTTTTGATGCTGGGGGAATGTTGGACGCTGTATACCCTAAAAATTTAGTTGTTGTTGGTATAGATGTAAAATCTGGTAAAATGGGTAATGTCATGGAAATTCTTGATAGTCCAGGAGGCTTACCTGCAACTCGTGCATATGATGGCTGTGTCTCTTTAGAGTTAACTGTAAATAAAGACAGTAATACTATTTGGATTATAGGAAATTGGGAAAGTTATGACAAGTACAACACCTATTTAAAATGGAGACAAACTGAAGATACGGTAATTGGAGA
>CAZAIL010000060.1:0-10797 GCA_964485155.1 uncultured Flavobacterium sp. | reverse complement strand
ACAAGTACAACACCTATTTAAAATGGAGACAAACTGAAGATACGGTAATTGGAGAAATGGTTCCATATCTAAAAGGCGGGGAAAATGGATTAAAAATAATACAACCAAATACAAATTATAAATCTTATTAACGTGTTTATAAAACACTTATTAATAATTACAATCATTAAAATATTTTAATTATGAAAAAATTATCCTACATATTTATTTTTCTTTTGATTTCATGTAATCAAGTAGGTTCAGAAAAAGATGATACTTCTGAAAACCAAAAGCAATTTGAAGCTCATGTGGCAAATTTTAATAATATGATTGATGCATTTGCTACAGAAAATCATGAACAATTTATGGGAGCTTTTGCTGATTCTTTAAAATGGAGTGGCCCAGATAAAATAAATATGAGTCAATTTGACTCAAAAGAAACCTTAAGCAATGTATTAAAAGGATATATGGCAGCTTATGATGATCACGCATTAAAAAACACTAGATTTTTTGCTGGTAGTTCATACTCTTCGATGGAGGCAAGTGATAGTCCTGACGTGATTCGAGTTTATGGAGACTGGCATCATAAACATACTGAAACTGGGATAGATGTAAGTCACAAATGGATGGCTGTTCTATTTTATAACGAAGATGGTCAAATACATGAATTTTGGGATTATTTTGACGCTACTGGTTTTTCTCAACAACACTTACAATAACTAAAATAAATAATAAAATGAAAAAATTAATTTTATACGCATTCACTTTTTCACTCCTAATTGGTTGTCAAGAAAACAATCAAGATTCTATAAACTCTAAAATGAGTATTTTTAAAAAAAATACTGAAACCACAAAAGCATGGCTGAATGCTTTTATGCAAAACGACTCCACGGCCTTCTTTTCAGACAAGTACATGAGTGAAGATTTTATATGGTCTCCTCCAGCAGTAGGAATGGATTCTCTTCCCAAAGCTGAATGGAAAAAAGCCTTTCGTGCTTTCATGGTAAACTATGATAATAAAAAACTTACAAACCCTCAATATTTTGCTGCATTAGATGATGATAATTTACCTGATGGAAATGTAAGAGCCTATGGAACATGGACTTCTAATTTTGCTGCTAATGGAAAAAAGAGCATGCTTAAATGGTATGCTGTTTTACAATTTAATGAAGAAGGAAAATTATCACACTATATGGAATGGTATGATTCCGCAGATTTATCAAAAGAATTTAATTAATTGATCAATTTAAATATTATAAAAATGAAAAAACTACTATTTTTAATGTTAAGTATCGCTTTGTTTATAAGCTGTACTCAAGTAACTGCTCCAGCTGAAGTGGTTAGTTTAAATGGAGAACCTGAAGGACCTCATACTTCAGTAGAATGGAAAGTTTGGGCTTACAGTACTGCTGCTCCATCATATATTGCTGCTAATTGCACTGTAGTTGATGTGGACGGAACAGTATTGAGAGAAGGAACAAATGGATGGACTGCTATGGCGGCAAATCCAAGAGGAATGTCTGATCCTAAAAATGGTTGGAAAGACCCTCATGAGGCAATGCCAATGGTTGGTGATGGACCAGCAATGCAATGGGCAATGGCATATATGGGTGGTAAAACACCTGAAATGAATGCTGACGGTTGGGCATGGATGCTACACGGTGATATGGGAGAAGACAACACAAAACAGCTAGTTTTTAACAAAGAAGATGCCGCAGAAGGTCAATGGATAGAATCTGGTGCGCACTTAATGCTTTTCCCGAAAGATCCGGCCTCACTAGAAGGTCAAACTACTGACTTCAATAGCGGAGCTCCTTATATTATGTTTAAGGGCACTGGTTACGATCATTTAATGATTCCTGTTGAAGGTTACTACAAGTATCAAAAACCCATGTAATTATAATTCTAAAAAAACCTCCTTACGGGGGTTTTTTTTATTTCTTAGCTTAATTTCTCTTTACTATTTTAAATTTACTAAAGTAGTTGTCATTTTTAAGAACTATTATATAAATACCACCATATAATGTACTTAAGTTTAGTGACTTAAAAATAACTTTTTTATTTTTGAAAATAACTTTTCCTTGAATACTGTAAACACTCGCTCTTAAATCGATTAGATTCGTGTCTAAATAAATAACATCATGGGTTGGATTTGGATATAAAACTACTTTTTCTGTAGCTGTTATTTGTTCGCTAGAAAGAGTTTCAACATCTTCTATGATAGCTTCAAAATCGTCTAAGAAATATGTTCCTTGAAAGTTCCCCATCATTACTTGTACTTGTATTGATGTCGTATTATCCGGAATCGTAAACTCAAATAGGAAAGGACTTGTTGGATATTCATTCGTTAAATTAAATTCTGGTGATAAAATATAAGAATAAGTATTGTTTACTTTAATCCTTATTTTAAATGATTGACCAACTGCTGTTGCTGACCTAGCATATGCTTTAATTATTACTTTTTTACCTGTAAGGTCCTGAGTAAAGATTTGATTACTTAGTAATACTCTGTTATAGTTGTCCGAAGAAGTGACCTCAACTTTTGCTCCTGAAACACCATTTCTAGAATCAGAGGTTGCATCCGAAAATGATGCCTCTGCTGTGCCTGAAACATTAAAACTCCAATCTGTATCAAAGCCACATTCAAAATCTGGATTTAAAATAATACTATTTTCTATAGACCCATAACAAAGAGGCCATGTTCCTGAGCTTAATAAAGCATCCCTAACGTCTAGAACCCATATCCCAGAAATTGAATTAGTTGTATCCAGATTATCTGTTCTTAAATGAATCGCTTTATTCGATTTATTTCCTGCATCCCAAGCTGAAAATGAAAACCCTCTGTTAATTGCCTGTTCAGCTATATATCTATGGTATTCTACTCTGCTAGTATTTATTGGGCCTCCATATAATCCATAAACACCAGTATTATAATTCAATCCGTTTTCATTATCTGCTCCAAATTCACCTAAAGTAACAGGAATGTTTTTAGAGTTTGACCAATTTTTAACAGCATCAAAATGACCGTCAACTGAATTTTTATCTGTATTGGTGCCCCAATTAAAATCATTATTGTTTGCAGTTGATGAACTTGTAAAACTAAATGGTTGGTAATAATGAAAAGAAGCAATTAAATAGTTATCACTTTCAATGACAGCATCACTAATCTGTTGAGGAGCATTTTGAGAATTTTGCCCACCTCCGGTAATGATTATATTTCTAGTAATATTATTTACATCGGAAGTTCTAATAGTTGAAATAATCATTTCATTTAATGCATCCATTTCTAAAGCATCTATTTCAAAATACGGTTCATTAACTATTTCAAACAATAAATTTTCAGAATAATCTTTAAAACGATTACTTACCTGTGTCCAAATAGATTTGAATTTATGAAGGTCAGCGGCCCTTTTTGCTGAGGATGGAGGAGTATATTGTGTATTTGAATCTGAAAAAGTATATAAAAAATCAGATTTTAATTGTGCCCCATGAAAATCAATAATCGTAATAAGTCCTTGATTAAGTGACCAATTAATAATTTCTTCAATTCTATTTAAATAATTTTGATCTACAACATAATCATCAATTGTTCCATTATAATCATCAGAAGTGTTTGCATCAATAGAATATTGAGTTGTAGTTCCACTAGTTCTATCTCCATAGAAATCCATTGGAATTCTCACATTGGCAAATCCAGCATTTTTAACATCAATAAAATATTGTTCATAAACTACTGGAGCCCAATTACCCTCTACTGGAGCACTAAAGGTATTGCCAAGATTGATACCTCTCCCCATTCTTTCAACCATAGTATAAGGGTCAGTTTGACCCTTTACATTAGTTATTGAAATAGAAATTAATAGTATTAGTATGTTGAAAAACCTCATGTTTTTTTAAAATTTAAAAAAGGTTAAGCCTTAATAGGTTTAACCTTTTAAATATTATTTCATCTAATTAAATAATAGAAAATTATTTTTTATTATTTTTTTGCCACTCTCTATGAAGTTTGTTAATCATATTAACTTCTTTCATAGAAAATTTCTCTGAAAGATTTTTTTTAGTTTCATTAAAAGATGCCTTATAAATTTTCTGCTTTTCTTCTCTTGAAAGATCTTTACCTCTTATGTTTTTTCTATTTGAAACATATTTTTCTGATAAAATAATGTAAATATCTTTCTTTTGATCTGCATCAAGATTCATTTCAGCGGTAATATATTCTGATACTGCTGTTGCTTTTTTTGCTATCTGTGCAGGTATTTTCTGAGCAAAGCTCACAAAGCTTGAACCTAAAAATAAAATTAGTATGATTTTTTTCATCTTCTCGTATTATTATTTTTTTATGAAACGTTTTGTAGAAATAACACCGTTTTCTTGGTTGATTTTAAGAATATAGATTCCTGCTTTTAACCCTGAAACATTTAAAGTATTTGAATAACCATTCTGAACAATCATTACTTGACCTAAAAGGTTTACTGCTTTTATTCCTTTTATTATAAGAGGTGAATCTATCGTAATTACTTCAGTTGAAGGGTTCGGATATACCGTAATGTTTATATCATCTTTAGCATTAATATTTTCTATACCAAGTGATGTCCCTGTTATAGTTGTTATAATATTGTCTATCGTAAGCTTCACACCAGCTGCACCATCTCTAGCAGACATCCCTAATTCTATATTATCATAGGTTTCTGTATCAAAACAATTTGTTCCTTCATTTGGAGTTGTTTGACCTGCACAATTGTTTGAAAGTGTTTTGGTTACTGTATAAGTTGCATAGGTATCTGTAGCTGTTTTAGCTGCTCCATAGGTAGTTCTGTCTCCAGTTCCTCCTGAAGCGATATTTAATTTCCATCTAGGAGCAATTTTAACAACAACATCGTTTGGATTGTCAGAATATTTCATGTCCCATGTCAATACTAAAGATTCAACATTACCAATTGCTCCGGGATCCATAGACCATCTATATCCATTAAATAGTGTTGGTGGATTTGTAGGAATATTCGCACTGAAAGTAAATTCTGCAGCCTGTGAGCCAGAAGTAGCATCAGTTGAAACTCCTACAGTAACCCCAGTACCTATAAGATTCCATGCTCCTAATAATCCGTCAACGTCATCAAAATTTGGATTCTCTACAAAGCCAGTATAAGTAGATGTTGCAGCTTCTTTTATGGTTATCGAATCAAATACAAAAGAATCCCCAACCGCTGGATTTCCCTTTATCCGTATACCTAAATTAGTGATTACTCCATTATTAGCAGCAGGTGTTGAAGGAATAACAACTAAAATTGTGTGATATGCTCCGTCAGTTGGAATATCAAAATTAGTTTTAGCAGCTGTTCCTCCTACCAGACCACCAGATACATAATTCATTAATTGAAAACCTGTTATTGAAGTATTATTCTGAATTACTAATTCTACATAATCATAATCTACTTCATTTATGTTTAAGTCAGGTGATGTTATTCCTCCATAATTATTTACGTCACCTCCAACAACTAAAGTTCCATTAGATTGACTAATCACTGTTGTTGCTGATGCGATTTTAATCCAACCTTCTGCATCACTGTCAAAATCATAAGTAATGTCTTGTGCATTAACAAGTAAACTTGTAATGCTAAAAATAAAAAGTAAAATGTAATTTTTTTTCATAATTGTATTATTTAAAGTTCTTATTTAGAAATTATTAGAATCTAAAAGGGTTGTTATATTTGTTTTGTTGATTCCTCAAAATTAATGTTAAAGGTCTATTCTAAATGTCAAGTATGAGTAAAAATCTATAACTTTTGAAGCAATAGGTTTCTAAAATTCTTGTAGACCTCAAAAATATTTTTAGTGTAATTTTTTAAATCCTCATTTGTACTGTTTTTTAATAGTAGGGTTTCCTTTTAAATAAGATAAGGATTTAAGAAATAAATCTATTTCAAAAGTGGTTTCTATAAAGTATTTTACAGGCGGTTTTGCAAAGAAAGCATGTCCTACATTTTCATAAACAACCAAATCGCATCTACTCCCTATTTTTTGCATTTTAGTTTGATACGCTTTTAATGTAGTAACTGGGATAATTTTATCTTCTGTTCCTGAAAGTATGATGGTTGATGAAGCTCCTTTTGAAATATTATGTATTGGTGAAATTTCTTGATATCTATTTTTAAAACGTCGATACCCAAAAGAATTAGGACCATTGTCTATAACAGGGTTTAGTAACACCAACGCGTTAGGAACAGAACTAATAGTTAAATTTTCTTTTGGATTGTCCAAGCCTTTAATATTTCCACAAGCTGCTGCTAGATGTCCCCCTGCGGAACCACCTCCAGCAGCTATCATAGTTGGATTTATATTCAATTCTTTAGCGTTTTTTCTTACAAATCTTATTGCAGATTTTGCATCTTCAACAGCTTCAAAAGGTGTTGTTTTATGTTTGCTTTTAATTCTATATTCTGCCGCTATCGCAATCATTCCTCTAGAAGCAAAATACATAGATTGTCTTTTAAACATTTTTGGGCTTCCATTATTCCATCCTCCACCATGAAAGAATACAATACAATTATAAATACTGTCTTTGTGGAAATTTAATGGTTTATAGATGTGAAGATTTAATAGTGTTGAATCTATTTTTTTATAAACAATCTTCTCTGCTGAAATTAAGACTTTATTTTGTTGACTAAAACTATTCTGACTCAGTATTAATGAGAAAAGTAAATACATACAAAGACGAAATCTAAATAAAGCTGAAACAACCATCGTTACTTTTTATTTAAAATTTGCTGAACAGATTCTTCATCTTTGATATTATCTACGATTCTACCAAAATCAGTATCTGTTATTTTTCTGAAGTCTACAAGACTTTTATCATTTTCATACTTTACCATCAGGTTTTTTAGTTTTACTTTTAGTTCAGTAACGACAGTATTATAATTTGGATCTTCATAAATATTATTCATTTGGCTTGGGTCCTTTTCTAAGTCATACAATTCCCAAACATCTATGTTGTAATAAAAATGAGCTAAGGTATATTTCTGTGTTCTTATACCATAATGAGGTTGAACATGATGCCAAAATGGAAATTCATAATAATGATAATACATAGCATCTTGCCAATCATTTGGTGTGTTACCCTCTAAGACCGGAACAAAACTAATTCCCTGCATTTTTTGAGTTGTTGTAATACCCGCTAATTCAAGCAAAGTAGGTGCAAAATCTATGTTGGAGATGATATCTTCATTTACAGAACCTGCTTTTATTCTCTCAGGATATCTAACCATAAAAGGCATTCTTAAAGACTCTTCATAAATAAATCGTTTATCAAAAAAACCATGATCTCCAAGATAAAATCCTTGGTCAGAGGTTACAACAATGATGGTGTTTTCTTCTAAATTATTTTCTTTCAAATAGGTTAAGACACGTCCAATATTATCATCTACAGACTTCACACAAGCCAAATAATCTTTGATATAATTCTGATAGCGCCATTTTTTGCCCTCTACCTCAGACATTTCTTCCGGCTGTACTATTTCTCCTGCTTTTGCTCCATAGAAATCCCATTTAATCCTTTCTTTACGTTTTAATCCTTTTGGACGCTCTAATTTCATGTCTCTTCTGCTAAAATACTCCATGGTCATTTCTGTATCACCTGCAGTTTTTTCTCTACCTTCATAGCTATCATTAAAGGTTGAAGGATAGGGCATTTCTATGTCATCCCAAAGTTTTTCATACTTTGTATCTGGATGCCAGGGCCTATGGGGTGCTTTGTATTGTAATACCATTAAAAATGGCTCTTCCGATACTTTTGTAGAGTCCAACCATGTCAACGCAAAATCAGTACTTAGATTAGTTGCATATCCTTTTTCCTTAACATTTTTTCCGTTATCATTATAAAGAGGATTCCAATAATTTCCTTGTTGACCTGCAGAATTATGATATTTAAATGTATCAAAACCAACGGGCTCTGTTCCTAAGTGCCACTTACCAAATAAACTTGTTTTATAGCCGTTTTTTTGAAATTCTTGTGGAAACGTCCATTTAGAGTCATCAAACTTTCCACCACTTTCATTCTTGTAGTAGCCATTTAAATTGCTGTAATTACCTGTTAAAATAGCGGCT
Source organism: uncultured Flavobacterium sp. (assembly GCA_964485155.1). Classification (GTDB taxonomy): domain Bacteria; phylum Bacteroidota; class Bacteroidia; order Flavobacteriales; family Flavobacteriaceae; genus Polaribacter. The sequence goes on along the minus strand of CAZAIL010000060.1, from coordinate 2,718 downwards.
CGACTTGGACCACAAATAGAATTTGTGACCAACACATCTTGAAAAAGCATGCCTTCCTTTGCAACCCTGTCTATATTGGGTGTTGGAGCAATATCTTTATAAATTCCACCATAAGCACTAATAGCTTGTGTGGTTAAATCATCAGCCATAATGTAAATAATATTTGGCTTTTTTAAAGGTATTCTCTTTTCAGAATTACAAGATGTAATAATAACTAAGAAAGTTAAAAGAATGATGGTTCTGTTGGTGCTATTTATCATATTTAATTTTTTTATTTAGAATACTACTTAAGCTATCAATAACTACTTTATACTGATCTTCAACAGCTAAATTTCTATTTTCATTAGGATCTATATTGTGATCATATAACATCTTTGCAATGGTTTTTTCTTTTCTTTGCCACTCGGTATAGAAATAGTTATCAGCTATTAAAGTTTCTCCTTTTTGATACCGAGCAAATGCTCTGTTTTTAAAAATTTTTGAAGGATCTTGTAAAGCATTCGTTAAAGAATTTCCTTCTAAGTGAGCTGGTTTAGAAATGTTTGCTAAATCACAGATTGTAGGATATAAATCAACTAATTCTGCTATTGAATTCGTTCGTTTATTTTTTTGAATATTCGTGGCACTTATAATAAGTGGTACTTGAAGGGCTACCTCAAAATTACTGTGTTTAACCCATAAGCCGTGTTCCATTAGGCTCCAGCCGTGATCTCCTACTAAAATGATGACTGTGTTTTCTCGTAAGCCAAGATTATCAAGCCCTTTTATAAGTTTACCAACCTGTGCATCAACATAACTCACTGATGCATAATACCCGTGAATTAATTTTTTAGCTACTTCATTTGATACTTGTCCTTTTTTTGGAATGTCTTTGTAGTAACGTAATTCACCCCAGGAATGTCTTGCTCTATTTGGTGCATTTTCCGGAAATTGATTGTTTTTAGGAAGTTCTATGGTCTTAGAATCATATAAATCCCAATATTTTTTTGGCGCATTAAAAGGTAAATGAGGTTTTACAAAACCAACCGCTAAGAAAAATGGGGTTCCTGCCTCTTTTAATTTTTTTAAGTCTTCAATTGACTTGTTAGCCGTTTTACCATCATTATATGCATCGTCATCCACATTAGGGCTTTCATAGGCATATCCGTGTTCTCCATTATTTTCTAGCAGCGTATTTTCTTCTGATATATAATTTCTCCAACCCGTGGAGTATGGATACCATTCTTCATCCCATTCTTCAATATCGTTTTTTAAATGTGTTATTTTATTATTACTAATAGTGGTATATCCTTCGTTTTTTAGGTGCTTAATGAGTGTCAAAGCATTAGGAGTTTCTTTTTTTATACTAGAGTTAAATCTAAGAAAACGACTAGAAGAAGGCCTAATCCCGGTTAGTAAACTTGCTCGAGAAGCACCACACACAGGCACATTACTGTAAGCCCTATTAAAGACAACTCCAGATTTTGCTAATGCATCTATATGTGGACTAATAATTTTATTTTGGCCGTAAATATTAAGTTCTGGTCGCAGGTCATCCACCATAATAAAAAGTACATTTTTCTTTTTTGGTGGGGTTAATTGTTCTTTATTTTCTTTGGTTGTTTTGCAACTTAAAAGAATTAAGATAAAACCTAAGTATATTAATTTAAGATGGTTCATTTATAATTCAATTCTATTATCAGTCGTTAAAATTGTCTTTTTTAAATCTTTACTGCTTGAGGAAGAACCTGTCATAATGGTAAATATCCCTGGCTCTACACAATAATTCATATTTATGTCATAAAAGGCTAAACTTTCTGCATTTAGAGAAAAATTCACTTTTTTTGTTTCTCCTGCTTTTAGTGCAACCCTTCGATATCCCTTTAGTTCTTTTACAGGCCTAGTAACACTGCTTACATTATCTCTTATATAAAGTTGCGCAATTTCTTCACCATCAACCATACCGGAGTTTGTTATTTCTACAGTAACTGTTATAGTATTCTCTTTATTCAACGAAGTGTTTGATAATATTGGTTTTCCATAGGTATAATTGGTATAGCTTAAACCAAAACCAAAGGGATAAAGTGGTGTTTTTTTCTCATCGGCATATTTATGAAAATAAGCAGAGGGTTTGTGATTGTAAATCATTCTCAACTGCCCAACACTTCTTGCAACAGTTAAAGGTAATTTACCGCTTGGATTTACATCACCAAATAATACTTCAGCAACAGCTTGGCCTCCTAAATTTCCTGGCTCCCAAGATTCTATAATAGCTGGAATATTTTTTTGAAGCCAAGGTTCTGAAATTGGTTTCCCATTTACCAAAACAATAATGACTGGTGTTCCTGTTTTTTCAATAGCTTGAACCAAATCTAATTGCTTTCCAAATAAATCTAAAGATGCTCTAGCCATATTTTCACCAGCTGTTTTATCTTTCCATTTGTAGCGCATAGAATTATCTCCTACAACAACAATAGCAAAGTCTGCATTTTTTGCTCTCTTTGCAGCTTCTTTAATTTTAGAATCTTTAATTTTTCTAATATTTTCGCCTGAATTAAAATAGTTTACGGAGTATCCTTTGGTTTCTCCTAAAGTTTTAATTCCTTCATAAATAGTTGTCACATTTTCATCAGGTTGAATCGCGTGCCAATCACCTAAAATAGATTGGTTATTAGCATTAGGACCTGTTACAAATATGTTCTTTTTTGAAGTAGTTTTTTGCAGGGGTAATATTCCATT
>CAZAIL010000059.1:0-12665 GCA_964485155.1 uncultured Flavobacterium sp. | reverse complement strand
ATTGATTTATATTATATCAATTTTTCAGTTGATATCTCAAAATCAACTTCCGATTGAAAATGGCGAAATGGAAACTATTGAGGACGGTTTTTTTTCTCAATGGGCAACCCAAGCTAGTAATGGAGCAAATGCTAATTTTTCTATCACAGCTAACAATCTTATTGCAGGAAGTACAAGGGCATTAAAAAGTGAGATCATTTCTTTAGGAAACAATAATTATGATATAAGTGCTTCAAGTGAATATAATTTCGAGGTTGTTGCGGGCCAAAAATATACAGTTTCATTTTATGCCAAAATAGAAGGCGCTTCCTCAAGACAGATGAAAGTTATTTTCAGATCTGAAATTAATGATAGTTTTCAAGGACAAGACATTTGGATAACCGATACTTGGCAACGATATACCCATACATTTACTGTTGATGCTTCAGGAAACTCCAATAAATTAAAATTTTGGTTTTTACAAGAAGGGGTTACCTATTTTTTAGATGAGGTATCTGTAATTCCTGGAAATTATGTTAATCTAACTCCAATCAATGCACATCAAACTATTGATGGCTTTGGTGCAGGAATTAAAAGAAGAACTGAAGATTTATATGAGTTGGAAGATAATTTAAGAAATCAAATAGAGGCATATTGTTTCCAAGATTTAGAAGTTAATATGATTCGTTTTTTTGTTTATCACGACCTTGAACCTTCAAATGACAACAATGATCCTTATTTGTTAGATGATACTCAATTAGACTGGACACGTTATGAAAGTGACCCTAATCAATCAAGATCACGTTATGTAGCCGAAGCTTTACAAAATGCTTTTAGTTTAAGTAGTAACGGGTTTGATCATGTAATTGGAAATTGTAATTCTGCCCCAGGATGGTTAAAAACAAATGGACAACATAATAATGGTGGGACATTAATATCTGGCGGTGAGTCAGAATACAGCGAATTTTTAATCGCATTTCTGCAAGGAATGAAATCAAGGTATGATATCGATGTAACTGCTATTTCTCCAACCAACGAGCCAGATTATGAAGTTACCTACGAATCAATGAATACACCACCTTCTCAGTTATCTTCAATCATTTTAAATTTGAATGCAAGACTTACGACGGCTCAATTAGACCATATAAAAATAATTTCCCCAGAATGTTTTAGGGTAGAAAATTCAAATAATAATTCTAATTCTACAACTAATTATATAAACACTATGTTTACTAGTCCTGCCGTTGAATCAGCACTAGATATTGTTGGCACACATACATATGCAGATTCAGGTCATAATGCCAATTGGAATTCTTTAAAAATAGCATCTCAAAATAAACCTATTTGGGTCACAGAGTCTGCAAATCTTCATAGCACAGATCAATCGATGACTGATGCTGCAAATTATATAAAATGGATTCTAAGAGGGTTTAATGACGGAGGTATGACTGCTTATATGATGCATTTATTTTACGAAGAAGCAGATGAGGGTGGATATTCTAGTTTAGTTGCTTGGGATGCAAATGGAACAATTATTTTACCTAAACGATATCATACTTTTAAGCATTTTTCAAACCTTATAAAAAAAGGATATAAGGTGATAGATAGTCAAATTATTGAAGGAAATCTTATAGTTGGAGCTTTCATATCTCCAGATCAAACAAAAATTATTTTACAACTATTCAATGAGGGAGATTCTCAAGATTTTTCAATAGATATTCCTATTGGAGCAACAAATATTTCTCATTATGTGACATCAAATTCAGCAAGTGATAATTTTAGTTTATACAATGATATTTCTTTTGATCTAGGCTCGAGATATACAGATATTAGTATTCCTTCAATGTCTCTGCATACATTGGTTTATTCAATTGACACCTCTGTTTTATCAATAATTGATGTTGATAATTCTTCTCAATTAGAACCTTTAGTAATAGCGTATCCTAACCCCACAAGGAACAAATTAACTCTAAATTTTCATGAAGAAGATCAATATTTAATGACGCTATATTATCCTGATGGGAGAACAATATATGAGACAGTCTCAACGAATAAAAAAAAATATGATTTAAAAACTTCGGGGCTATCAAATGGAGTTTATCTTATAAAAATTCAGTCTAAAACAAAATCATCAAATACGGTAGTTAAGTTCATAAAAAAATAATACGAATGAAAAGAATATTTATATACGGTTTTATTACAGCATTATTTTTCACTTCTTTTTCGGGAACAAACAGTAGAGATGTTATCTCCATAAAGACAACTCAATTTAAAGAAACTTCAGAGGCACCTAATCTTATTTTTTATTTAGCAGACGATCAAGATCAACTAGATTATGGTTGTTATGGAAATCCAAAAGTAAGTACTTCTAATGTAGATCAACTAGCCAAAGAAGGGATGAGGTTTACTAACTTTTATACAGCTCAAGCTATTTGTGCTCCAAGTCGTTCTCAAATTTTTACAGGAATTTACCCTGTGAAAAATGGATGCATGGCAAATCATATTGGTGTAAAACCAGATTTAAAAAGTGTAACAGACCGTCTACAAGACGCTGGCTATGAAGTTGTTTTAGCTGGAAAAAGTCATGTGAAACCAAATTCCGTTTTTAATTGGAATCATTATTTTGGATCAATTAAGCATCGTTATTTACCTCTAGAAAAAATTGATGATTATTTAAAAAACTCAAAAAAACCTTTTTGTTTGTTTATTACTTCAGATTATCCTCATGGTCCTTATCCTAAAGCTATAAAATATTCTAAAAAAGATATTTACAAACTTCCTTATCACAAAGGAAATGTTAAAAATCATATGCCAGGATATTATAAAAACATAGAAGATGATAATATCCAATTAGGAAAAATTTTAAAAATGGTTGACACCTACGGGCTAAGAAATAACTCTATGTTTATTTATGCATCAGATCATGGTATGTCTGGTAAATGGGGGCTTTCAGAACAAGGCCTCAAAGTTCCTTTTATTGTTAGATGGCCTAATCATATTCAACCCAATACTACATCGAATACGCTACTAACATTTGTAGATGTTTTACCAACTTTTTTAGAAGCCTCAGGTTCTTCAATTCCAAAAAATTTAGATGGTAAGAGTTTTTACAAGACTTTAAAAGGGAATGAAAAGAATGTTCATCATTACATATATGGAGTTGCAACTAAGCAAAATATTCGCGCTTGCACTGTTTTTCCTTCAAGAATGGTTAGAGGAGAAAGGTATAAACTGATAAGAAACTACAATGCACTAGAAGTAATGGAATCGAATTTAGGCGAAAATGAAATTATAAATCAATTTATTAAGATAGGAGCTCAATCATTTCCTAATACACCTTATGAGGAATTATACGATTTAAAAAACGACCCTTACCAATCCAAAAATCTTGCAAATGATAAAAAGTTTGTAAAACAAAAGGAACTATTGTCAAAAGAATTGCAAAACTGGATGATATTACAAAATGATTTTTTAATTACAGATAAAATGCCCTTGATAAAACCCACACTTCATCCATTAGACAGGCTATCAAAATGGAATGATGTTAGTGAAAAATTACAAGGAAAATTAACTTCGAAGGATTATAAATCTATTCATTATTAAAAATATAAGAATGAAAAACATACACCTTCTATTCATGCTTTTTTGCTGTCTTTATATTCAAGCTCAAGAGGAAACAAAAAACCCATTAAATATTATTTGGATTAGTTGTGAAGACATTGGACCAATTCTTAGTACTTATGGAAATAAAGCGATCAAGACACCTAATATAGATCGAATAGCCGCTGAGGGAGTTAAATACACCAATGCTTATTCCACAGTTGGAGTATGTGCTCCAAGTAGATTTTCTATCATTACAGGGATGTATCCTGCTAGATTAGGAGCTCATAATATGCGAACAGGAAATCATAATAATTTTAAATTTCCAGAAGATGTTTTTCATAAAACAAATAAAGGAATTTTAGATACCTCTGGAAAGAATGTTCCTGAATACGAGGTTGTAACACCATCATATGTGAAAGCATTTACAGAATACCTAAGAGCAGAAAATTATTACTGTGTAAATGATGATAAATGTGACTATCAATTTAATGCTCCTTTTACAGCTTGGGATGATGTGTTTGGAGGTGGAACCTATAAAAATGCTCCAAAGGATGCTCCTTTTTTTTATGTGAAAAATCATTATATATCTCATGAATCAAGAATCTGGCTTCGAAAAGACAAACCTTTAACGGTCAATCCAGAAGAAGTAACCATACCTGCTTATTATCCCGATATACCTATAGTAAGAAATGATATTGCTCGTAAATACTCGAATATTGAAGCGCTAGATAAAGAAGTTGGACAACTTTTAGATCAACTTGAAGCTGATGGAGTTTTAGATAATTCTATAATTTTCTTTTGGAGTGATCATGGAGGGAACCTCTTAAGACAAAAAAGAGCTGTAGGAAATAGTGGACTTCATGTTCCTCTTTTAATTCGCTATCCAGACGGGTATCGTGCAGGAGAAATAGATGATCGCTTAGTGTCTTTAATGGATTTGGGTCCGACTGTGATGTCTCTTTTGGGAATAAAACCACCACAACATCTAGATGGGAGAGCTTTTGCAGGAAAGTACGAACAAGCTCCAAGAAAGTTAATTTTTGGTTCTGCTGACCGCTTTGATGAATCTACTGATATGCAACGTTCTGTTCTCGATGGTCGTTACGTGTATGTTAAAAACTTCATGCCAGAGTTACCATTAATCTACAGAAATAAATACAGAGAACAAATTCCAATGAATGCAAAATTGATTGCATTAAATCAAGAAAAAAAATTAAAAGGGGATGCTTCATATATTTTTATGGATACGAAACCATTAGAGGAGTTCTATGATTTACAAAACGATCCTTATGAAGTTCACAATCTTGCTAAAGACCCAAATTACGCAACAAAAATCAAAGGATATAGAAAGGCATTAAAAGACTGGCAATTAGAAATTGAAGATAAAGGGTTTGTTCCAGAACATGATTTAATAGAAATGTTTTGGCCAGAGATGAAGCAACCTATTACACAAAATGTAACTTTTAAAAAAAACAATAAAGGAACTCTAAAATTAAATTCTTTAACAGAAGGTGCGTCTATCGGCTATCAAATAGGAGATGATATTGGAACAAATCATTGGAATTTATATCACAAGCCTTTAAGGATCGATAAAAGTCAAAAAATTTTAGCAAGAGCAATCAAAATTGGATACAAAACATCAGAAATAACATCATATTAAATTAATAATAATGAGCATATTAAATTTTAATAAACTAAAAGCATTCACTCTTTTTTTAGTATTTATAATAACAAGTTGTAAAAATGAAGAAAGCCAAAAATCAACTCCTAATACATCACTCAAAAAACAAAATATTCTGTTTATATCGATTGATGATTTCCGACCAAAAGTTAGTTCATACGGTGAAACAAAAATGATTACTCCCAATATAGATAAACTAGCCTCAGAGGGACTTCAATTTAACAATGCTTATACTAATATTGCTGTATGTGGTGCAAGTAGAGCAAGTATCATGACCGGAATTCGCCCTAGTGAAAAAAGGTTTAATGATTTTTCAACAAGAGCATCAGTAGACACTCCTGATGCAATACCATTGAATCAAATATTTAAAGAGAATGGATATGAAACAATTTCTTATGGAAAAATTTATCATCATAAAGATGATTTTCAAGAGTTTTGGTCTGAAAAAGATGGCGGTCAAATACAGTCAGACTTTCAAGACCCAAAGTCAATTGCTAGAGTAGAAAATGCAGGAACAGGAGAATATGGAAAAAAGCAGCCAACATTTGAATATCCTGATGTTGATGATTATGCCTATAACGACGGGAAAATCACAAAAAGAGCTATCAATAAATTAAAAACATTAAAAAGAGAAAATAAACCTTTCTTCATGGCGATAGGGTATGTATCTCCTCATTTACCGTTCATTCAACCAAAAAAATACTGGGACATGTACGACCATAATGCTATTAAATTGGCGGATAATTCATTTCAACCTAAAAATTCACCAGACATAGCTATTGAGGCACAACATAACTCTGCTGAAATGAGGAAAAATTATTTAGATATTCCATCAGAAGGGAAACTAGATGACAGCCTTGCTCGCAATTTAATTCATGGTTATTATGCAAGTGTTACCTATATGGATGTTTTAATTGGAGAGTTAATTAAAGGCTTAGATGATTTAGGTTTGAGAGAAAACACAACGATTATATTTTGGAGTGATCATGGTTATTTTTTAGGAGAACATGGTTTTTGGTGTAAGCATAGTACTTTTGAGGAAGCTGTCAAAATTCCTTTTATTATTTCCTCACCAAAGCATGTAAAGAATAAAATGACAGCGTCTTTTACTGAATTAGTTGATGTATATCCAACATTGTGTGACATTGCAAATATAGAGGCTCCTAATTACCTTCAGGGTAAAAGTTTGATGCCAGTATTAGAAGATCCTTCAAAAATTTTAAAAACAGAAGTTTATACACGTTATAAACAAGGAGAAGCAGTTATAGATAAAGACTTTTCATATACAGAATTCCATGATGGCGAAAAATATTTAGGAAATATGTTATATGATAACCATAAAGATCATGGACAGAATACAGATATTTCTAAATTACCAACTAATGAATTACTTGTAAAAAAATATAAAGAAAAACTAAAACTAATGCGAACAAAGGTGAATAAAGATCCTTTTCGATCACAAGAATAGTAAAAGAGACAGTCAGAAATGAAAATAGTACACACTTATCGAATACCTAAAATAATATTTTTTGTTTTTTTTATGTCCTTTTATGGAATAATATGTTCTCAAACTAATTATTATGTTTCGTCTATAAGCGGATCTGATACTAATAATGGCTTATCCGAATCTTCTCCTTTCGCAACTATAAACAAAGGAGTTTCAATGGTAAATGCAGGGGGAACAATTTTTGTAATGAACGGTACCTACCAAAATAATGGCTATGGAACTGTAGATGTTTCGACGAACACAAATATGAGTAACCCTCATGTTGTTACCATTGATAAATCAGGCTCGGAGGGAGCGTATATTACTTTAAGAAATTACCCGGGTCATACTCCAAAAATTCAATTTGATGGAAAAGGAGGGATTCAAATTTCAAATGATATGAATTATATTATTGTTGAAGGCCTTGAAGTTGAGGGTCCTGCGGCATCAATTACCTATGCTCAAGCTTATGCAGATAGAGAATACAAAGTAGTTGCGGCATCCGATGACAATGATACGGTTACCTATACACATAGTTATTTCTCAGGTAAAGGTATTTGGGGAGGTTATGGTGCTCATCATCACATTATAATAAGAAATAATAAAGTACACGATACTTCAGGTTCAGGTATCCGGTTCAATGATTCGGACCATATAACTATTGAAAATAATGAGGTTTATAATTGTACTTGGTGGACATCATCAGCATCTAGTGCAGTTGTGTATGCAGAGACAATTGCTGTAGATGGAGAGAATACTACAGATGTTAAAATGATTATGCGTGGAAATCTAGTGTATAATAATTGGAATCGTATTCCATTTTATATTACTCAATTACCTGATAATTCTGGAAATACAAATCCTAACTATGGAACCGCTGATTATAACAATATTTTAGACGGTCAAGGATTATATGTTACTAGAAGTGACCCTAGCTATAATGGAACCTTTTTATTTGAAAATAATGTATGTGTGAATAATGGTAAAAATGGTATTAATTTTGACAATTCACTCGGAGCATCAGCAATTTATCAAAACAATACACTCTATTATAATGGGGTTCATGAGATTATTCAAGATTTATCCGTAGCAGATGGTAACCCCGGACATCGTGGTCAAAAAGTTGGAGGGATTAAAGCAAATAAAGTGCTTAATGCGACTGTTGTTAATAATATTGTAGTCACAAGAGATGATGAATTTTCTACACTACAACTTAACAATGTTTCTGGAACTAAGACTGCTGGAAACAATATTTTTCTAAACGGAACCGTTGCATATCCTGGCAATCAAGAATCTGCAAATTTAATTGATATAGATCCTGAATTTGTTAATGTACCCTCAGTAGTTAACGGAGCTATAGATATCAATCAAACTAATTTTAAATTAGCAGAAGGCTCACCAGCTATTGATGCAGGAAATCCAAATTATTCACCTGTAACAGATATTGATGGAGAACCTAGACCAGCAAATGCTACCGATGCAATTTCATATAGTAGTTTTGAAAACTCAACAGATGGATGGACACAATTTGATGCAACTATCGCATTATCTTCAGATGAATCAGTCACAGGAGTCAATAGTCTTTTAACAAGTAATAGAGATTTCAATTACTCAAGCCCAAGACTTTTCCTTGATGGATTGTTAACCAATGGAGAGACCTATACGTTTTACGTAAGTGTGAAATTAGCAGCGAATGTTTCAGGAACTTCAGATATAACAATTAAAAGTACTTTAAATGGTAATATTACCTACACAAGTTTACTAGACACACCATTAACAATATCAGATAATGAATGGACGCAACTAAGTGGAGATTTCACATATACAGGATCTGATCAAATATTTGTTTATATAAAAGGGCCAACTCTTGCCTCTGGTGGGGGAGATTTTTACATAGATGACTTTTCTTTGGTACCTCAAGGGTCAACTCCTGTAAACTTTGATGATTTAAGTGATGTAGTTGATATAGGTGCTTATGAATACACTTCATCACTGTCTATTGAAAATTCGGCTATTTCTGAGCAATCTATGAAAGCTTATCCTAACCCAGCTACAAATGAAATTACACTTTCAGAACAATTCTCAGGAAATCAAATTTTAATATTCGATTTATTAGGTAAAAATCACCCAATAAAACTTAAAAATAAATTTAATCCTTCGACTACAACAATAGACATAAGTAGCCTTTCAAAGGGAATTTATTTCATAAATATTCTGAGAAATAAGGCGGTACAATCAATAAAATTGATTAGAGAATAAGAATTTTTGAGACTAAAAATTAATAGAATTATACAAATAAAATAGAGTAAAAAATGATAAAAATATTGAAAAAAATAGCAATAAGTTTTATTGTAATTCTTTCGCTATTTAGCTGTGGTAATTCCATTAAAATTATAGATAATAATGAGCAAAAAGTTTCATTGAGTCAAAAATTTCAAAAACATTTCCTTGTTGGTGCTGCTATTAATGAAGGTCAAATACTTCAAAAAGATCAGCCATCAGTATCTATTATTAAAAAGGAATTTAATACAATATCTCCAGAAAATGTAATGAAGTGGATGTTTGTTCAACCAAAACCCAATGAATTTTATTTTGACCATACAGATAAATATGTACAATTTGGATTGGATAATAATATGCATATTGTTGGCCATGCTTTAATCTGGCATTCACAAATTGCAAATTTTATGAATTCTATTAAAGACAGCACTAAAATGGTTCAGCATGTTACAAATCATATTAGTACCCTAGTAAATCGTTATAAAGGAAAAATAGATACATGGGATGTTGTTAATGAAGCTCTCAATGAAGATGGGACGCTAAGAGAATCTATATTTCTAAAAGTTTTGGGAGAAAATTATTTAGAAACTGTCTATAAAATGGCAGAGAAATACGACTCAAATGCAGATTTAGCTTACAATGATTATAATTTATGTAAACCTAAAAAAAGAGAAGGAGCTGTCAAATTAATTAAATCACTCCAATCAAGCGGAGCAAAAATTAATAGCCTTGGTATTCAAGCTCACTGGCAATTAACAAGCCCAACTCTTGAAGAAATTGAAACAAGTATTCTTGCTTTTTCTGAACTAGGAGTTAAAGTAATGTTTACTGAACTTGATATTTCAGTACTTCCAAACCCATGGGAATTAAGTGGTGCTGAGGTTACTCAAAATTTTAAAAAATTTGAAGGGGATAAAAAAATGAATCCTTTCCCCGAAAATTTGCCAGATTCTGTAAAGGAAAAATTAACAAAACGGTATGAAAATATTTTTAAATTATTTGTAAAACATAAAGACAAAATAAGCCGTGTGACCTTTTGGGGCGTAACAGATAAGTTTTCTTGGTTAAATGATTGGCCTATTAAAGGTCGTACAAATTACCCATTATTATTTGACAGAAATTATAAAGAAAAAAAAGCATATCAACGTATTATGAACTTAAACATGACAATTAATTAAATATCATACCTATTACTTATGACTTCATATTCGGAAAAATTATCTATTAGAGAGAAAATAGGCTATAGTCTTGGAGATTTGGCTGCAAACTTAGTTTTTCAAACTTTAATGACCTATCTGGCTTACTTTTACACAGATATTTATGGTCTAGATGCCAATGATGCAACAGCAATTATATTTACTGTTGGTACAATTGCAGCCTTTGGATTTAATCCTATAGTAGGAGCTATTGCCGATAGAACAAATTCTAAATGGGGAAAATTTAGACCCTGGATTTTATGGACAGCAATTCCTTTGGGTATTGTTTCGGTATTAGCCTTTAGTACTCCTAATTTTGAGTATCAAGGTAAAGTGGTTTATGCAGTGATTACTTATACGCTGTTATTATTATTATATGCAGCTAGTAATTTACCTTATTCAGCTTTAAGTGGTGTAATTACAGGAGACATGAAAGAAAGAAATAGTATCTCTTCTTACCGTTTTGTAGCCGTAATGTTTGCTCAGTTTTTTGTACAGGTTTTTATGTTGCCAATCATTATTTATGCTGGTGAAGGAGACAAGGCTGTTGGAATAGAAATTGTAATGACCTGGCTGGCAATTATTGGAACTATTATGCTGCTAATTACTTTTATAACCACTAAAGAACGGATTGTTCCAAAACTGGAACAAAAATCGAGTGTAAAAGAAGATTTATTAGATTTAATTAAAAATAAACCTTGGGTAATCATGCTCCTTTTAACAATGCTGACTTTTGTATCCCTAGCAATGAAAGGAGGTAGTTATATTTATTATTTTGAAAACTATGTTGATGAAGTACGATTAACAAACTTTATAAGTCCAATTTTAGATTTTTTGTCTACTATTGGAGTTAATTTTTTTGGAAATGATCCAGTATCCGCTGGTTTTGGATTGTTTAATGCCAGTGGTATCATATTTATGATTATTGGAATAGGTATGTCTAAACCACTTGCAGATACATATGGAAAAAGAAATGTTTTTGGCTTCTTTTTATTCATTTCTACGCTATTTATAATTCTGTTTAGTTTTTTCGGTAAATCATCGGTTGAACTTATGTTTGGTGCTCAAGTTCTTCATGGTTTTTTCTACGGAATTACCATCCCATTATTATGGGCTATGATTGCAGACGTTGCAGATTATTCTGAATGGAAAAATAACAGAAGGGCTACTGCTATTATTTTTTCAGCTATGATGGTTGGTTTAAAATTAGGCCTAACAATAGGAAGTTCTTTGGTTGCAAAAATTCTAGGGTCTTATGGTTATGTTCCTAATGGTGAAAATGGACAAACAGAAATCGCTATTCAAGGAACAAAGATGTTGGTGAGTGTTTATCCAGCAATTCCTTTTTTAATTGGTGTCTCATTATTATTTTTCTATGAAATAAATAAAAAAATGGAAACCCAAATTGAGTTAGAGTTAAAAGAACGTAGATAAAATTTAGATATGCCAGAGGATAGTATTGAACACATTAATTTTGATGATTTAAATGAAAGAGCAATTTCAAAGCCGTTAGTAAATGATATATATACGGCAGATCCCTCTGCTCATTTTTTCAATGGTAAAATTTATATATATCCTTCTCATGATGTGGATGCTGGTGAAGCATTTGATGACCTTGGAAGTCATTTTGCTATGGAAGACTATCATGTTGTTTCTATGGAAACTATAGATAGTGAAGCTATAGATCATGGTGTTGCGCTTCATGTTGACCAAGTAGAATGGGCAGAACAACAAATGTGGGCTCCGGATGCACAAGAAAAAAATGGTGTTTATTATTTATTTTTCCCTGCAAAAGACTATGACGGAATTTTTAGAATTGGAGTAGCAACAAGCGCATCTCCTATAGGACCATTCACACCACAGTTAAAAGCTATTAAAGGAAGTTTTTCTATCGATCCAGCTGTTTTTAAAGATGATGACGAATCGTATTATATGTATTTTGGGGGTCTTTGGGGAGGTCAATTACAACGATGGAGAGAAGGGTTTTTTAATAATGATGAACCCGAAAGCCCTACCGCTTTTATCCCAAAAGATCATGAACCAGCATTGCTTCCGGTTATAGCTAAAATGACTGACGATTTATTAGAATTTGTAGAAACTCCAAAAGAAGTTCAAATTATAGATGAAAATGGAATTCTGCTATTAGCTGGTGATAATAATCGACGTTTTTTTGAAGCCGCCTGGATGCACAAACACGATAATAAATATTACTTTTCTTATTCAACTGGAGATACCCATTTTATATGTTATGCAGTAGGTGATAATCCTTACGGACCTTTTACTTATAAGGGTAAAGTTTTAACCCCAGTTGTTGGTTGGACCTCTCATCATTCAATATGTACAATTAAAGATAAAGATTATTTGTTTTATCATGATTCATCTTTATCTAGAGGTGTTACGCATCTTCGATCTGTAAAACTTACAGAAATAAATTATAGAG
>CAZAIL010000058.1:0-12697 GCA_964485155.1 uncultured Flavobacterium sp. | reverse complement strand
TTTTTTAGTTCATAAAATTTGAACGAAATTTACGGAAATTAATATTGTTTATGCCAAATACTTCTAATCAATACGATTGTGTTTTAGAACAATGTAGAAATTTGTTTACAAAAAAAATGAGTGATTACGGTTCTGCATGGAGAATCTTACGTTTACCTTCGCTAACAGATCAAATTTTTATAAAAGCACAGCGCATTCGTCAGTTACAAGAAAATGATTCTCGTAGAGTAGACGAAGGTGAAAAATCTGAATTTATTGGAATTATTAATTATTCTTTAATGGCACTGATTCAGCTTGAACTAGGAGTTGTAGATCATCCTGATTTATCTACCAAAGCAGCTACAGAATTATATGATAAACACATTGCAATCACCAAAGAATTAATGGAAAATAAAAATCATGATTATGGTGAAGCTTGGCGAGATATGAGAGTAAATTCTTTGACTGATTTAATTATTCAGAAGCTATTGCGTGTAAAACAGATTGAAGATAATAAAGGAAAAACATTGGTATCTGAGGGTATTGACGCCAATTATCAAGACATTATTAATTATGCAGTTTTTGCTTTGATTCATATGTCCTAGAAATATAAAGTTAGTTAGTTTTAGAAATTTTCAAAAAACAAAGTTATGTTGATTAAAATAATTGTTCAATTGTCAAGAATTTTTGTTGGAGCCATGTTTATCTTTTCAGGCTTTGTCAAATTAGTAGACCCAATTGGTTCTCAATATAAGTTTGAAGAGTATTTTGGAGAAAGTGTCTTAAATTTAGAAATTTTGATACCCTATGCATTGCCATTTTCAATCCTATTGATTCTAGTAGAAATTATGTTAGGAGTTATGCTGTTATTAGGCCATAAATCTAAATTAACTGTCTGGAGCTTATTAGGAATCACAACATTATTTTTATTTTTAACATGGTATTCTGCCTACTATAATAAAGTAACAGATTGCGGGTGTTTTGGAGATGCAATAAAATTGACGCCTTGGGAAACATTCTGGAAAAATATTGTCCTAATCGGATTAATATTGTTGCTGTTGATGAGAGTAAAAGAGATCAAACAAATTTTTCCAAAAAAAATAACATTCTTTTTAACACTGATTTCATTTATATGTTTCTCTTTCATCACTACTCATGTGTTAAACCATTTACCTATCATAGACTTTAGAGCTTATGCAATAGGTAAAAACATTAACGAAGGAATGGAATTTCCTGAAGACCCAAATGAGTTGGCACCTATTCATGATTTTATGTTAGAAGATACACAAAATGATTTAGCTCCAGAGATTCTAGCAATGGATAAAGTTATGTTAATTATTGTTTACAACGCTTCAAAATCTAATGAAAAAGGTTTTATTGAAATTAAAGAAATTGCTGATAAAGCCATTAATAAAGGATACAACGTGTATGGAGTTTCCGCTTCTTTTGAAGATGATTTAATTTTAATTCAGAATAAATATAATTTACCATTCGATTTTTTGTTTTGTGATGAAACCACATTGAAAACAATGATTAGAGCCAATCCAGGAGTCATGATTCTAAGTAAAGGTACAGTTACCGGAAAATGGAACTGGAATGATACAAGTGATATAAAACTCTAACAGATATGAAACAATTTTTATTCGTTTTTATTGGTGGGGGCTTAGGAAGCGTCTTACGATACGCGCTTAGTAAGTATTTAAACAATCCAGCTAATATAATTCCCTTCGGAACTTTTACTGCAAATATTTTAGGAAGTTTACTCATAGGAATTGTTTTAGGATTAGCAGCTAAAAATGAAGCCTTGAATCACCATCAAACCTTACTATTGGCAACTGGTTTTTGTGGAGGGTTTACAACATTTTCTACCTTTGCTTTTGAGAATCATATTTTCTTGAAAAATGGAGACTTTTCTTCTTTTGCACTTTATACAATTGCAAGTTTTGTGGTGGCTTTTTTAGCGGTCTTTGCAGGAATGTATTTGACTAGAATTTATGTTTAAAAAAGTTATTTCTTTTTAAAATCTTTGACTCCTGCTTTAATAGCAATTGCTAAGTGATTTTTTTTGGGTGTCAATGGGCAAGAGTATTCTTCATTGTATGCGCAATATGGATTGTACGTATTATTAAAATTTAAAATAATTGTTTCATTTTTTTGAATATTACTCTCAAATACATCCATATACCGGCCACCACCATAAGATTCTCTACCACTTGTTTCATCTGTAAAGGGTAAGAACAAAAAATCTTTGTATTTAGGATCTTCGTATTCTTCTAAACTTTGATACAATGATAAGTTTAGCGCTTTCCCTTGAAGTGTAAAAGTAATCTTACCAAATTCTCTGTAATATGACATCCTACTATCCGAAGTGGGGATCTCTAAAAATGGAGTTTCGGGTGTTCTGTTCAATGCGGCTGTCACAATATAGCTAGTGTCTATAGGAAAGAAATTTAGGCCTTTAAAAGTCATTAAATCTTTCTTTTTTAAAGGTGATTTTGTAGCATCTTTAAATTGTGCATTTAATTTTTGTTGATAAATAGTTTCGCCAGTCAGCGGTCTTTTACTTTTTGAGTTGCAGCTCCATAAGGTAATTAATAAAAAGACCGTAAATATTCGTATCATTTAAATTAGTTTTTAGTTGTTATAAATACCTAGAATACAATATAATCATTTATCAAGACTCAAATACTAAAAATAAATAATTTTCATTAAATTTATATTTTGATATTCGAAAGTTTTTTTTAAACCAATTAAATAAGTTTAATTCTTTTTACTAATTATGATTTGTAAGTTTTTCTTAAATCATTTATTAGATATAATTACTAAAATGAAACCATAATTTACAGTAACTTTTTTATAATTTTTTTGGGACTATTTTAATATAATATTTTATGTGAGTTCTTTTTTATGTTTTAATATTGACACAGGTTATTTTGAATTAACTCACACATGTACAAACAAATTTTTTTAGATTCCAGATTAAGTTTTTGATGTTACATGATCTGATATATTGAAAATACCTAAAGGTTTAGTAAAAGGAAACGTAATAGTTTGTAACCTATATGAGCTATCATTAATTCTTTTTAAATATTAATAAAAAAAAACATAAAATGGCATCTTTTTTGATGCTTTGCAAAAAAAATCATGAAAAAAACCACAATCTTCAGAATAGCTTTTTTATTTTTTCTTACACAGCAAACCTTTGCTCAAGAAACAAAAAGTATTTTTGGAAAAGTTACTTTTGACAATCTACCGCTTTCAAATGTAAATGTTGTAATCAAAAATACAACAATAGGAGTTCAAACAGACCAAATGGGTTCTTACAGAATTGAAGCCAATGTGGGTGATGAAATCTTGTTTTCTTATGTTGGTCTTAAAACTACATCAATTTTAGTAGAAGATATAACCTCTCTACTTAACATAAAAATGATTGCCGAAGTCAATCAATTAGAAGACGTTGTTGTAAAAGCTTCTAGTAAAAATGTGAATTCTAGTGATGTTTATCTTCAAGGGAAAAAAAAATTAAAAACAGCAGTTGGTTTAATTAATATTGCAACCTATAGGGCTAGGTATTTTCAAAATAAAAACTTAAACTTAGGTGCTATTAATTTGGCTCAAACATTAGCAACTAGATCGGGTTCTTTAACTGCCGATCTTGATGGGAACCTCTTTGTAAGAGGAACAAAAGCCACATGGGATATTGACCAAGGCATTTATGATAATAGTAGCTTCATTAACGTTGCAGATGTTGTAGATGTTTTTGTTATAGATAGATCTCCAGTAGCATATGGTGGTGGACCTGTTGTGATTGTTAAGACTGTTCAAGGCCCAGTAGTTAAAAAAAGAGAAAGAGAAAAGGTATCTGAACAATATAAGAATCAAAATTTTTATAATGAAAACTCAGTGTCTACTGAGTTGAATTTTTCTAAACATGATATTACACAAAAAAACACTAATGAAAAAGAGGTTTTTGGAAGGGTAACCTTTATGGATTCATCTATTCCGGATGTACTTGTTTCCATTGTTGACAAGAAAGAATTTAGTGTTTTTAGCGATGTTAAAGGGGCTTATAAAATAAGAGCATCTGTTGGAGATATTATCCAATTTGTTCACGTAAGTTTTGAAACTATTTCAATTATAGTTGAAGATGTAACAAATGAACTAAATATAGTGCTTAAACAAAAAATTAATGACTTAGATCAAGTTGTTATAGAATCAAAAAGGAAATTAGGGAAAATTGCCCAGCAAAAAAAAGATGCTGATGAGGGTTTTATGACATCTAGAGGAAAAAAAGACCCAAAAAAATCTGGATTTTCCAATACATATGTTGATGGTAAAACTGTTAGTAACATCTACTCAAGTATTCAAGAGGCTCTGGTAGGTAAAATTTCAGGTTACGTATATGACAGAACTACAGGAAAAGGATACTTGAGAGGGCTTGGAATGTCTGTAACTCAAGATTATGCTGTAGCTTGGGAAATAGATGGTGTTTTTACCTCTAATGCGCCAAACATAGATTTGAGTGATATAAAATCAATAAGAGCTCTAAAATCAGTAGGTGCAGCCAATAAATATGGAACAGCAGCAGCTGGAGGAGTGATAATAATAGAAACTGTTTATGGTGGTTTCGATTCTAAAAAAGTTAAGAAAGATAAATTTTTAGAAGAATATGCCAATAGTAATTTTTATAATGATGATGCAACATCAATGAGTTTAGAAAAAGACCAACAAAATAAATATAGTTTGGTATTGGAAGCATACAAAAATAAAGATGTAGCATATGAATTTTATACAGATCAGTTAAAAAATAAATTAACTAATTATTCAGATCATCTAAGTATAGCAATGACTTTTTTTCAATATCATATGGATAGAGGGATGGCTACTAGAGTTCTAAATGAATTAGCTATGAGTAATGCTCAAAATCCAGAAATTTTAAAAGCGATTGCTTATTATTTTCAACTAATAGAAGAAAAAAAATCTGCAGTAGAGGTTTATCAGCAAATATTTAGACTTCGTTCTAAATACGCGCAATCTTTTAGAGACCTAGCTAATGCGTATGTAGATTATAATCTATTTGAAAAAGCATGGAAATTATACATGGGGTTTATGATAAAAGATTACGCAGATAGCTCAGAAGGAATTGGAGAACTTATTTACAATGATATGGAATGGTTGTATTTTAATCGAAATAATCAAACTAAGATAAAACAGAAGTTTGTTCCTATTTATAAAAATATTGAAGAATTTAGTAATGATGTTCGGTTGGTTTTTGAATGGAATACATCAGAAGCTGAATTCGAATTAGAATTTGTAAATCCAGATAAAAGAGCTTACGTTTTTGATCATAGTTTAGAAAATAATAATGAATTAATTCTACAAGAAAAAAAAATGGGGTATTCTAGTAAATTATTTTTTCTAGAAGATATTGGAAATGGTGAGTGGTTGGTTAATTTAACTTATAAAGGCAATAAAAAGCAAGTACCAACTTATTTAAAACTTACTACTTTTTATAATTGGAGCAAGCCTAACGAAAAAAGAAAGATAAATGTATATAAGCTAGAGTTGCAGGATCAGAAAATTAGACTTCTTACTGTTAATAAAGAGTTGCCTGTTTTTCAAAACTAAGTCAAATTGTTCTTATTATTTATTAACTGCTTTTTTAAACGCTAAAAACCCTCCAACAATTGGAACTCTTAGTGTGGTTTCATTAAGGTTAACTGTTAGTTTTGTTCCAGGTTTTGGATGTAATGTAAATTCTGAATCACTTGAAAATATCATTAAGCCTATTTGTTGACCTTTTTTTATGATTTGATCATCTGGTTGTAAATCAAAATTTAAAGTATAAAATTTATCTGGAGTCAAAGAAGTACTCTCTGACAACGATTTATAATTCTGAATATCTGCCCAACCTCGTGTAATTAAATTATCAGTAATTTTAGAATTTCGATCAGAATTCCAAGGCAATGAAATAAGCCAAACAGATAGATTTGCAGCTTTTTTACTACTGGCAACTTTAATTGTTACTTTTGACACACCTGATAAATGTATATCCTCTTTTAGTATAGGACTCAAATAAAGCAATCTGTTTTCAGAAGTTTTCGTGTTGGCAAGAGATACTCCATTAAGGGTATAATTGTCTGTTAGTGTTTCAAGAGTCTTAGTTATATTTTTTGTTAGCTTTAAGCTTCCAGCTTCAGGAGCTCCAGAATAAAGATGTAAAGAAACTAACGAGGC
Organism: uncultured Flavobacterium sp.; assembly: GCA_964485155.1. GTDB lineage: Bacteria > Bacteroidota > Bacteroidia > Flavobacteriales > Flavobacteriaceae > Polaribacter. The sequence goes on along the minus strand of CAZAIL010000058.1, from coordinate 6,481 downwards.
ATTAGGGTTAGGATATGCTTTATATGGTGTTGGTTTCTTTTGTGAATCATCTTCCCTTACAATCCAAGCTTTAGCATCATTTTCTACACCATTGTCTATTCCATGCAAATATCTGGTAAACCAACGGTTCATCATCTTCATAGGAGGTGGTCCTCCATGTCCGTTTTGATGGTAGTAAATCTGAGTTGGGATTCCCATTTCTATAGCTTTTTTAGAGATGCGATAACTATGCTCTGGCATCACATTCCAATCGTTAAACCCATGGGCCATTAATAATGCAGCTTTCATAGGTTTCATTTGATTTAGATAATCTCTGACTGCCCAAAAATCATTATAATCTCCTGTAATTCGATCCATTCCATTTTTCATTTCAGTATCTCTGACCACCCGATTATTTCTTGTCCTATTCTCTTCTTTTCCACTATGGATAAAATCATATAAAACATCAATATCTTCCCCTAAATATCCACCAGGTGATCTAACCAAACCGTTAGATCTGTAATAATGATAATAGGAAGTGTTGGGAGCTATAGGAATGATAGCTTCTAAACCTTCTACACCTGTTGTGGCAGCTGCCAAAGGTAAAGTACCATTATAGGAAGTTCCTGTCATACCTACTTTTCCAGTAGACCAGTAAGCAACTACTTCTTTATAGCCTTTTCTTGTTCTATATCCTTTTACTTTTCCGTTTAACCAATCTATTACAGCCTTTGGTGCTAAGGATTCATTTTTTCCTCCCACAGTTGGAGCACCATCAGATAAACCTGTACCAGGTGACGAAGAATGAACAACGATAAACCCTCTAGGAACCCAAGTTTTTATTTGTGAATTTGATATGATTGGACGTTTTCCAGTTCTAATAACCTCTACATGCTTTCTTGATTTTGGTTGCTGCCCTAATTCATGCTCTACATCCCAAAATAAACCAGGCAGATTACTTGCAGTTCCAGCATAATACGGGCTAGATTCATAAATTACAGGAAGTTTTAATCCCTCTTCTGTTTGAGGGGGTCGTGTAACAGCCACATGCATACGATCCATGTTTCCATCACCGTCAGAATCAAAAGTAGTTGCTACCCAAAGATCATGACGAATCCATTGTGATTGATCGTTAAATGATTCAACTATTTGAGCTTCTCCATTTTTAAAAATTGGTATAGATTTCTCTTGTGCATTTAAGATGGTTAAAACGAAAAATAGCGTGATTTGAATTAAGTTTTTCATTTGATATTTGTTATTTATTTAAAAAAAAAACAGCAAGGTAAAAGTACAAAACAAAAAGCTCAAGCAAGAGTTTCTATTATGAATTAAAACTTTCTTGCATTAAAATTGTATTTTTAGTCAGATTTTAAAATAAACACAATGCAATATCTAAAAAAAATAACAACCTTCATTCTTTTTTTTACAATTTTAAATTCATTTTCTCAAGAGTATTTCTTTAAAGATAAAGCTCCTTTTGATTCAAGAATTCCATCTCCTGAAGAGTTTTTAGGCTATCCTATTGGCGATCAACATACCAGACATGATCAAATAGTTTCGTATTTATATAAATTAGCTGAAGTTTCAGATAGGGCAGAAATTGAAGTATATGGCTATACTCATGAAAGAAGAAAATTGATTATCCTACGAGTTTCAGCACCAGAAAATTTATCTAATTTAGAAGATATAAAAAAGCAACATTTACAACTTATAGATCCTACGATTACTCCAAAAAATTATGATGCTGTTCCAATTTTCATTCAACTAGCTTACAATGTGCATGGTAATGAACCATCTAGTTCTGAAGCAGCATTATTAACAGCGTATACGTTGGTTGCTTCAAAGAGTGAAGAGGTTCAAAATTATTTAACAAATGCAATTGTTTTTATAGATCCAACGATCAATCCAGATGGTAGAGATCGTCACACTCAATGGGCAAATCAATACAAGGCAATCTCATTGGTTTCTGATAATGAAGATGCTGAGCATAATGAAATGTGGCCCAGGGGAAGAACCAATCATTATTGGTTTGATTTAAATAGAGATTGGTTGTTAGCTGTAAACCCAGAAAGTCAAGCAAAACTTAATTGGTATCACGATTGGTATCCTAATGTGGTGACTGATTTTCATGAAATGGGCCCAAATAGCAATTACTTTTTTGAACCTATGAAACCTATTGGTTCAAAAGACCCAGTAATGCCAAAAGAAAATTACGAAGATTTAAATAATTTATTTGCTCCGTATTTTACCAAAGCTCTAGATGATATAGGATCCTTCTATTTTACAAAAGAAGCATTTGATGGAACTTATCCAGGGTATGGGTCTTCTTACCCAGACTTACAAGGAGCATTGGCTCTATTGTTTGAACAGGCAAGTTCTAGAGGGCATTTACAAGATACAGATTACGGAACCATTTCTTTTCCTTTTACCATTAGAAATCAATATAAATCAAGTATTGCAACTGTAAAAGCCGCAGTTGAAAATAAAGTAACTTTAAGAAAATACCAGCAAGATTTTTTTAAATCTGCTGTCACAAAAAAAGCTACTTCAGGTTTTGCAGGGTATGAATTTGGTGATGACTATGATAAAAATAGAAATAAAGCATTTGTAGAATTCTTATTGAAGCATAAAATTAAAGTATATGAAAAGGGAGTTAAATTTTATGTTCCACTAAAGCAACAACAACATAGAATGGTGCAAACAATGTTTGAAACGTACAGCCAATACACAGACAGTGTTTTTTATGATGCCTCTGCTTGGAGTGTTTCTAATTTTTATAATATGAAGTCTAGAGGATTAAAATCATCAAGATTAGGTAGAGAAATAACAGCCTCTACAAAGCTGTTAAATAATTCTGAAGTGATAAAATCAGACTATGCTTATATATTAGATTGGGATGATTATAATGCTCCAGCAGCATTACATTATATGCAACAAAGAGGGCTAAAGGCTTCTGCTGCTTTCAAGAAATTTTCAGCGAATACCTCAGAAGGTCCTAAAGACTTTAATTATGGAACCGTGATGATTCCTGTTAGTAAACAACAGAAATCTTCTGCAGCTGTTTATGAAATTATAAGTGAGGCACAACAAAAATTTAGTGTGCCACTATATGCCACAAATACTGGTTTTAGTATTAAAGGAATAGATTTAGGAAGTAATAATTTTAGAAAAATTCAAGAAGTAAAAGCGGCTATGTTTATTGGAAATGGAGTTTCTTCATACGAAGCAGGAGAAGTATGGCATTTATTAGATACAAGAGTAGAAATGCCAATTACCAAACTACAACTACACAATTTAAACAGAATCTCATTAGATAAATATAATACCATAGTAATGGTGTCTGGAAACTACGGTCAACTAGACTCTATACAAAGAAAGAAAATTAAAGATTGGACTAGTAATGGCAATACCTTAATTACCATAGGTAGTGCTTCAAAATGGTTGATCTCTAAGAAATTGGTAAAAGAAAGTCTTACTAAAGAAACTAAAGACAAGAATGAATCAGACAAAAGCGTAAAACGATTGCCATATGTAGATGCAAGAGAAAATATTGGAAGAGAAAGAGTAGGGGGTGCTATTTTTGAAATAGACTTAGATCTTACACACCCTTTGGGGTTTGGGTTTAGAGACGCTCAATTACCAGTATACAAAAATAATACAGTATTTCTAAAACCTAGTAAAAATGTGTATTCTACGGTTGCTAAATACACAGAAAATCCACATATAGATGGTTATATCTCCAAAGCAAATTTAAATACTTATTTAAAACCATCGGCATCAATACTGGTAAGTCCAGTAGGAAAAGGAAGAGCTATTTTATTTGCAGACAATCCAAACTTTAGAGGAGCTTGGTACGGTACAAATAAACTATTTTTAAATGCCTTATTTCTGGGAAATAATATATCAGTACCTAAAGAAAGAAATTAAAATTTATTCAGATGAAAAAATTACTTATTATATTTTTATTATTAGCAGTAAAAAATGGGTTTTCTCAAGAAAACTATCTAGGAGAAGGTCCCTTTAATCAATTAATAATCAGAGGAGTTACTTTAATCAATGGTGATGGTTCACCGCCTAGAGGTCCTGTAGATATTGTTGTCGAAGATAATATCATTGCAAAAATTCAGGTTGTCGGATACCCAGGAGTAGTTATTGATGAGAAAAAGAGGCCTAAATTAAAAAAAGGAGGAAAAGAATTAGACGCATCAGGCATGTATTTATTGCCGGGCTTTATTGATATGCATGGCCATATTGGAGGTGTTGCTCAAGGAGCAAACTCTGAGTATGTTTTTAAGCTTTGGATGGCTCACGGAGTAACAACAGTAAGAGAGCCCAGTGGAAGAAGTATAGATTGGACTTTAGATTTAAAGAAAAAAAGTGATGCTCATAAAATTGTAGCCCCAAGAATTTTTGCATACACTGGTTTTGGTCAAACCACAAAAGATTTTAACCCGTTAAATGATGCTCCTATTTCTACTGAAGAAGATGCAAGAGAATGGGTGAGAGCCAATGCAAAAAATGGCGCAGATGGCATTAAATTCTTTGGCGCAGAACCAGAAATTATGGCCGCCGCTTTAGATGAAAATAAAAAGTTAGGATTGGGTTCGGCATGTCATCATGCACAATTAAGTGTTGCACGTTGGAATGTTTTGCATTCTGCTAGAGCAGGATTAACGTCTATGGAACACTGGTATGGTTTACCAGAGGCTTTGTTTAATGAAAGAACTGTACAAAATTACCCATTAGATTATAATTATCAGAATGAACAACATCGTTTTGAGGAAGCTGGTAAATTATGGAAACAAGCAGCAAAACCATATTCTCCTCATTGGAATGATGTCATGAATGAGCTGTTGGAGTTAGATTTTACTTTAGATCCAACATTTAATATTTATGAAGCAAGTAGAGATTTGCAAAGAGCTAGAAGAGCAGAGTGGCATGAAACATATACATTGCCATCTCTGTGGAAATTCTATGAGCCAAGTAAAATTTCTCACGGATCTTACTGGCATTATTGGGGTACTGAGCAAGAAGTTTCATGGAAAAATAATTTTCAATTATGGATGACATTTATTAATGAATACAAAAACAGAGGTGGACGCGTTACTACTGGTTCAGATTCTGGATTTATATATCAATTGTATGGTTTTGCTTACGTGCGTGAGTTAGAATTATTACGAGAAGCAGGTTTTCATCCATTAGAGGTTATAAGAGCTGCCACTCTAAATGGTGCAGAAGCTTTGGGGTGGGATGATAAAATTGGCTCTGTTCAAATAGGGAAATTAGCAGATTTTGTGATTGTAGAAGAAAACCCTCTTCAAAATTTAAAAGTGCTTTATGGTACAGGTGCAATTAAATTAACAGAAGCCAATGAGGTAGTTAGGGTTGGAGGAGTAAAATACACCATTAAAGATGGTGTAATCTATGATGCAAAACGATTGCTTTCTGATGTTAAGAAAATGGTAGATATTCAAAAAGAAGCAACTAATTTTACCTTAAAACAACCAGGAATCAATGATTAGTTACAAACCTTACAGTTTTTTTTTTCTTGTATTTCACCTACTAAATAACCTTGTTCATTTAGTACAAACCCGCAACAGTCCATAAAGCCTTGAGCTATGAGTTTTCTGGCACGCTGAATTTGTGATTTGGTGGTTGGTAAATTTTGGTTTAGTTGTTTAGCTACTTCAGACTGTTTCATTCCTTTAATATCTGATAAGAATAAAGGAGTTCTGTATTTTTTTGGTAGATTTTGTAATATGCCAATCAAACAATCTTTTTCGGTATGGTAATCTTCTGCAGTATCTATTTCAGAATCCAAATCAGCTACTTCAAAACTAATTTTTGAAGCTCTGAAAAAATCCATGATAGAATTTCTAGCGATGGTAAAGATCCAAGATTTAAGTTTACGGGCATCTTTTAATGTGTGAAGTTTTGTGTGAATTTTCATGAAGGTATCTTGTAAAATATCATCTGCAAGTGTTTTTTCATGTACTTTGCTAACGATAAATCTTTTTACATCTTCAGAGTATTGTTTCCAAACTTCACTTGTGGTCATGGTAATTGTACTTCTATTTTAGTTAAATAAGCTATTATTTAAAATGGTTAGCTCATTTTTTGAATGTTTTATTCTAACAATTACAGTTAGAGCATGAACAGCTTTCGCAGGTACAACTGGCACAGTCTTCGTTTATACATGCTACACAATCACAACTACATTGATCTTTATAAATCATTTTTTTTGTTTTAGTAAGTTTGCTTAATAGACATAAAAGGTATGAAAAAGATGCAGATATTTTTATTTTTATTTTTTTAACCTAAGTTATTTAAGCATTAAAATTACGAATGTATTATGTTTTTAAGTGTTTGTAGTTGAGTTTTTTAGAACTACATATTTCGCCTGTATTGCCCGCCAACTTCAAATAACGCTGTTGTAATTTGACCTAAAGAACACACTTTTGTTGCTTCCATAATTTTGTCAAATAAGTTTTCATTTTGAACT